>DPKY01000176.1:0-4314 GCA_003542275.1 Methylococcaceae bacterium
GTTAGCAGGATTGTTGCGCATCTCAAGGTACACAATAATACGCAAAAAACTATTCACCCCCCGAGGCGATAATATGCTCGAAGCGTTAACCACACTGGATGCCACTAAAACCAAGCCCTCTCACCATGCGACAGGACACACGAGTGCATCGCACACGTTTGTGCCAAAAACGATGTTTTGCCGTTTAGGCAGTATTGCGCTCTCCACGGGTGTTCATTTGCCCACGCGCGCTAATGTCAGAGATTACACCACTTATATTATGCTACCAATGACAGGCAGCGCGGCGTTTGAGAGCCAAGGAAATAAACTTGAAGCGCGTGCAGGTCACACAGGCATTTTACTGTCCGATGCCAAACTTATTTCAAAAACCAATAATTATAGTGGTGTGACCATTTGCTTTGATAAGGTACAATTGATAAAGATTGCCAAGATGATGGCGTGTATTCAAGAAACCGCTGACATCAATTTTTCTCATGACAGGCATTTGCATTTAAATCCCCATCCCAATTTTTCGTTTGACATGACATTGCGGCATCTGCACAACCTCATTGTGAGCAATCAATCGCATCCTGAAATTTTGCGTCTGCTGGGCATAGAAGAACTGTTTTATCGCAATATCGTCCTGTTGCTAAAGCCTGAGTTACTCTCTCACGTCCTCACGCCCATCAAACACCCCGCAAGTCGACCGCATTACACAAAGATAGACGCGGTCTGCGAATATATTTTAGCGAATTTGCGTGGCGTGATTACCTTAGCGGATTTAGAAGCGCACAGCGGCTTGTCTGTGCGCACCTTGCAATACCAATTCAAAAAACGCTTCAACTGCACCCCCGTGGAATGGATACGCAAAGAACGCTTGAAAATTGTCTATTTAGAATTACTCGCGCCTGAAAATAAATCCACAACGATTTTTTGTATTGCGCTACGCTGTGGTTTTAATCATGCAGGCGAGTTTTCAAAACAATTTGGTATGCAATATGGTGCAAGCCCTTCAGAAGTCCGTGCCCGTGGTTATTAAAAGTACGTTGAAAACATAGCGCAAACCCGACGCGACTGCTAAAATCAGCACTCACTTATTTCATTATTAAAGGAAAAACATGAGCAAAATTACCGTTGAGCACCATCCAAGCGAAGAACGCCTCAAAGAACTGGGCGTGTCAAATTGGGAGATTTGGGAAAAAGAGATTTCAAAATTTCCTATCGATTTTGATGAAACGGAATGCGCGTATATTCTTGAAGGGGAAATTTTAGTTACGCCAGCAGGCGGCGAGCCAGTGCGTCTTGTGCCAGGTGACCTCGTGTCTTTTCACGCGGGACTCGATAGCCAATGGGAAGTGGTTAAGCCTTTGCGTAAACACTACAGCTACGATTATCCAAACGGCGTTTAATCGTCACGGTTATTGAGCAATAATACAAGAAATTGAGTATCGCCAAGCGCGGTGCTCAATTTTTACACTCAAAGTCGCTAACGTTCACGAACTGCACGAGAGCATCGAACACCCTACTTTTTCTTTTGCCCAGTCTGGGCGTTTTTGGCTGTAATGATGCCACTGTGGTTTTTCTTCGTAAGGCTGGCGAAATACCTCAAGTAATTCATGCAATGCTGCAAAATTGCCTACTTGCGCGTCATCAATCGCGCCTTGCAATAGATAATTTCGTGGCACATAAAGCGGATTCACTTTATTCATTGTAAACACTCTTTTGGCTTCTCCCACACAACAGCGATGCAACCGTTGATGATACTGCGTTATCCATGCCATGCGAGCCGTTTTATACGCATCATCCATCGTATTTGGCGTGTAATAAGCCTCGTCAAGCGGCNNGTTTGTGTTAATTGTAACAAGTGCATTAAATCTGCTAAAAAAGCATCGTCGCTAGGCGTGTGCGTAGGCGGCAAACCCAGTTTTTCAAGCATCATGCGTTGCCACGCGTGATGAAAATGCTGTTGATAGCTTTCGTTTAAAATAGCCTGCAAGGGTTTTGCATCATTGATTAACGGATAAATGGCATTTGCCAGCTGTGCCAAATTCCAAAATGCGATTTTGGGTTGATTACCAAAACAATAACGCTTAAATTGCGCATCGGTTGTATTGGGTGTCCAATTCAAATTAAAATCTTCTAGCCAACCGTAAGGGCCGTAGTCTATGGTTAAGCCTAAAATAGACATATTGTCTGTGTTCATCACGCCATGTACAAAGCCCACGCGCTGCCACTGCACAATCATTTGCGCCGTGAGCAAACATACCGTTGAAAACCACGCCAAATACGCCTCAACGCAAGGCTCACCCAAATGGGGAAAATCGGTTTTTATCGTAAAATCCAGTAATCTTTTGAGCAAACCATAGTCACCACGCGCCGCAAGGAGTTGAAAATGGCCAAAACGGGTAAACGACGGCGCAACGCGACAAACAATCGCACCTGGTTCATACGCGCCATTGCCGTCATAGAACATATCACGCCACACCTGCTCACCGGTTAAGCTCAAACTCAATGCTCGCGTCGTCGGCACACCCAAATGAAACATCGCCTCACTGCAAATAAATTCACGCACAGAGGAGCGAAGCACAGCCAGTCCATCAGATTGACGAGAATAAGGGGTTTTCCCCGCGCCTTTTAGCTGCAACGTCCAATGCTCGCGTTGCGTTGTTAACACCTCGCCTAAGTTAATCGCGCGACCATCGCCAAGTTGCCCCGCCCATTGCCCAAACTGGTGACCACCATAACACGTTGCATAAGGGCGCATACCGCGCGTTAAGCGATTCCCTGCAAAGACTTGCGTAAAATCATCAGAGCGGCAAATTTCTTCACTTAATTCCAAAATCTGCGCCACGTCAGGCGACACAATTAAGGTGCTAGGCGATAAGACGGGTGTTGGCAAAACGTATGAATAACACGCCTCATGCACTTGGCGACAGGTATTGTGCGTATTTGCATCAGCTGGCAACTGCGCAATGAAGCGGTTATCAAAAAGGAGGTCATCTAGGGCGCGAATACGGGACATCGTATGTTTTTTTTCAGGTGTCTACGCGTTATTGCTCATTGACGACAACATTTTGCAATACACCGAGCCCATCAATTTCAATTTTCACAATTTGACCGGCTTTCAAATACCCACGCGGTTTCATTTTCACGCCCACGCCGCTGGGTGTACCGGTCGTAATCACGTCACCCACCTCAAGCGTCAGTGCTTGTGAGAGATACGCAACCATTTCATAACAGTTAAAAATCATGTGCTGTGTATTAGAATCTTGACGCAATTCGCCGTCAACCCATGTTTTTAAATTTAAATTATGCGGATTAGCAATCTCATCGCAGGTAACCAGCCAAGGCCCCAAGGGGCCGTGTGTATCAAACGATTTGCCAAGTGTCCACGTTGGTGAGCGAAATTGCCAATCACGCATCGTGATGTCATTAGCAATCATAAATCCCGCAATGACACTGGGCGCGTTCTCTAATGAAACGTGTTTACATTTTTTTCCAATGACAAACGCTAATTCCCCTTCATAATCCATTTTTTCAGAAATAGCGGGCAAAATAACGTCCGCCTCCGGTCCCACCACGCAGTAGCTTTGCTTGGTAAAAAAAACGGGATATTCTGGCTTTTCTAGCTGCGTTTCGTCAATGTGGTCGGCATAATTGAGCCCAATGCCTAAATATTTACGCGGACGCGGAATGGGCGCAAGCAATGCCACCTCGGTCAATGGCAGTCGATGCAAACCGCTGTCGATGAGCTGTTGCAAGGCCTCCAAAGCGCTTTCGCCTTGCTCTAAAAACGCAATCATCTCACATGGCAAGCGTACATCGCCGAGTCCATCAACCACTTCCTGCCCAACCACCGCGCCAATTCGGGTCTTATTTTGATAAGTAAAAGTCACTAATTTCATGTTAAACGCCTAAATCAAGTTGTTGACGCGCCTGAGCAATCGCGGCTTTAACCGTATCGGGGGCTGTACCGCCAATATGTGAACGTAGCGCAACTGAGCCTTCTAGTGAGAGAATAGCAAATACATCCTCCTCAATGAGTGCTGAAAAAGCCTGTAACTCCGTGAGCGAGAGTTCAGATAAGTCCCGTTGTGTGTCCACGCCAAGACGCACCGCCAGTCCGACAATCTCATGGGCATCACGAAAGGCTAACCCTTTTCGCACTAAATAATCCGCTAAATCGGTTGCCGTGGCAAAGCCTTGTTTTGCTGCGCGATACATAGTGTCTTGTTTAGCAATTAAATGCGGCACCATATCCGCATACGCACGCAAACAATTTAGTAGCGTATCCACCGTGTCAAAAATAGGTTCTTTATCTTCTTGGTTATCTTT
>DPKY01000176.1:4372-6617 GCA_003542275.1 Methylococcaceae bacterium
GGCACATCGGGGTTTTTCTTTTGCGGCATAATGGACGACCCTGTGCAAAACGCATCAGGAATATCAATAAAATTAAATTGCGCACTCGCCCACAAAATCAATTCTTCTGAAAAACGCGATAAGTGCATCATCAAAATACTCGCACTCGCGGTAAATTCAATAGCAAAATCACGGTCACTCACCGAGTCAAGTGAGTTATTTGACGGGCGTGAGAAGGCGAGCAGTTGCGCGGTGAGTTCTCTATCAATGGGATAGCTCGTACCCGCTAACGCCGCCGCGCCTAATGGCGACACATTCAGACGTTTCGCGCAATCACTCAGCCGCTCCGCGTCACGGCAAAGCATCTCAAACCACGCCATTAAATGATGACCAAACGTAATAGGTTGCGCCACTTGCAAATGCGTAAAGCCAGGCATAATGGTGTGCGTGTGTTTCTCTGCGAGGTTGAGAATGGCAAGCTGCAGGCGCTTTACTTCACGGAGAATAGATGTGATTTCATCGCGTAGGTAAAGACGAATGTCTGTTGCCACTTGATCATTGCGTGAGCGACCCGTGTGCAGCTTTTTACCGGCAATACCAATTAAATCGGTCAATCGTGCTTCAATGTTCATGTGAACATCTTCTTGCTGAATAGACCATTCAAATTCACCGCGCTCAATTTCATGATGAATTTGCGTTAACCCCTCCTCTATCAATGCCAACTCGGCTTGAGTGAGCACGCCAACGCGACAGAGCATGGTGGCGTGTGCAATAGAGCCTTGAATATCTTGCGTTGCCATGCGTTTATCAAAATCCACCGATGCGGTAAAAATTTCAACAAACGCATCTGTTGCCTGCGCAAAACGTGCGCTGGACGCTTTTTGAGAATTAACATTCATAAAAAATCAGACATGGTGAAAAAGAAATAAAAAGGAAGACACAAAAGTAGGCAAAATTCATTGCCTACTTGGGGTGGCAGTCAAAAACGTTTATTTGCGACGTAAAATTTTTGAGACGGAATCCGTCAAATTCGGGATAAAGTCAGAATCGCGTGCAAGCACCGCGTTAATGGACAAATAATCCGCTACGGGCGTTGCGTTACTGCTCACTAAAATGACCGGAATACCTTTGTTGCGGGAGTTGGATTCACGCAAGGCGGCCACGAGTGCCACGGTGTTTAAATCAGGTAACTCACGCGCCGCGACAATCAAATCAAATGGCTCGTGGAGCAAACGCTCTAGCGAAGGCATTCCGCGTTCTTGGGTGACAATGCGCAATCCCAGCGCACTGAGCACGCCTTGGCACATTTTACGACGTGAAGGCGAGGGTTCAATCAACAAGACCGACGCATGACTGGGCATACTCGATTTGCGTAACTCTTCTAGGCTGTGTTCAATATCGTAATAAGTGGATTTTTCAGAGCCAATCAAATCTGAAATCTGCTTGAGCAAATCAATATAACTCAGTGCATAGCTAATACTAAGCGGGTCGTTGCTGAGTGCGCCGCTACTTAAAAAACTTTCAAATTGATGGCACACGGTGGTGACAATAGACAAGCCAAATTGACTTCCTGCCCCTTTTAAGCTGTGAACGCGACGATACATATCATCAAAAGCGCCCTCACGGCCACGCTCAAAAGCCAGTACGCACTCTTCAAGCATATCGCATCGCTCTGGGAACTCCGATACAAATTCATCACGCAACTGACTTAGCAGCGTATCAAACTCAGCATTCATTTACTCTCTCTCCTTACTTGGATCTCTTTTTTACTTACGCAACGCAACGGATGCAACGACACTAAGGGGTCAATTCGTGGCCGACAGTGACCACTTTTAAATCGTTTGTTCCCCCTTTCGCGCCAATCAAATCCCCTTTGGTGATAATGAATTGATCACCTTCGGTTGCAAAATCATAACGTCGCAGTTGCGCAATAATATCACGATTTACCTCAACATGAGTTTGCGCTTCATGAGAAAAATAAATAGGCGTCACACCGCGATAAAGCGTCGCTTTACCTAAGGTTTTCTCTTGACTACTGAACGCATAGATGGGAATGGCCGAGCTAATGCGCGACATAAGCAGTGGCGTTGTNNCCCGATTCCGTTAGCGCCGCAATACCGCGTATTTGTGTATGGTTAGCCATGTACATGGCCGACATCGCAATTGCTTCTTCCACGCGCTCAAATTGTCTATCAACACGGTGATGCGACACTTTGACGATGTCTTGTTTTTCCGCCTCAAGGCAAATACGGTTCATGGCTTCTAC
>DPKY01000006.1 GCA_003542275.1 Methylococcaceae bacterium
ATATATCACACTTTCTACCCACAAAAAAACGCTCAGTATAAAAACATATCGCCTTGTCAGCTTTCACGCGACACTATTCAATGAAATTCAGAGAGATTTAGTAAGAAAAGCGCATAATATCGGCTGTGTGATATAATCAAAACCGCTACATTTTTACAGAATAACTATAATCAGAGGTAGTCAGATGAGAATAAAAAACTATTTTACATACTTATCCCTTATCGCCTTAAGCGTGGCATTGCCTGCGTATGCAGACGTCGCTCTTAAAGATAATAGTGAGATTGTTGGTAAATGGACCATGACAGGAGAGTCTTTAAAACTAGAGGGTGAGCGAAAATCCGTCACAAGCGCTTGGGAATTTAAAGCCGACGGCACATTGATTTCTGTTGCAACCGATTCCCTTGGTAGAACAAAAGAGATGACCGTTGCCGTGAAATACCTCATTGAAGACGGTCTGCTCAAAAAACAAGTTTCACCAGGACGCGAAAAATACGAATCTTGCTCGGTCGTTCAAAAAGAAGGGGCTGATATGGTGTTAAGATGTACAAATTTATTTCTTTTTCTAACAAAAAAATAATCGTTCACGAGAGGATATCACAATGATAGGTGCAGTTTTTACAATTTTTGTTGCTATGTGGTTTTATCAAACAGCCAAGCAAGCTAAAGTAGACAATATGTTCTACTGGGTAGCGGGTGGTGCAGCGGCATTTTTTGCTATTCAAGCGTTATTTGTTTACTCAGACGTTTCCATACTCGAGGCCTTTAGAAGCAGTGAAGGTGGCGCAGCGTATGAAGCGGTAAACGGTGCTGATCGCAAAAATGAAGGTGATTTCCAAGGCTTTGGTGGCGTGCTTGAATCGCTCTTTTTTGAGCTAATGCCTCAAGTGGCCGGTTTTGTTGCGGTGGCATTTATTCGCAATCGCTTCATGCTCAAAGAAGAATTGACGGTTAAAAATTTATTTAGCGGCTTAAAAGAATTGTTTCAAAGTATCAAACAAAGCTTCAAAACCACCGCCAATCAAGAATAATCCGTGCATCCGTCTAGGCGCGAGCGCCCCTTGCGCCTAGACCGTTAATTGGCACAAACTACCACACCCCGCAAAGCAAAATTCCTTAATATAGCCTCACCGTGGCGTCTCAACGCCGCCTCGTCAACCGCTGGAAACAGCACTAAAAGTTGTGTCAAATAATCCTGTACACGCTGCCTTGGCGTCTCTTGTATCAGCTGCAAGAGTTGATACGTTAGCAACGTAATATCAAGAAATTGCACGTCCTCATTGACATCACGATATACCACCAAAAACGTCGGTTGCGCTGGAACGGTGAGAGGAATATATTGCGGCGAAAGACGATGCACAGGAAATTGATAAGCCAATACACACGCAAAATTCGACAGTGCGAGAGAGCTATCAACAAGGTTATCCACAGGGCACAGCCTCAACGTCCCCTGCGCAATTGCTAGGGCCATCTCCACCCATTCATAATGGGCTAACTCGACCATAAAAGGCAAATCCGCCGTACATTGCCGCTCGTTTTGCAAATAATGTAAAAACTCTTCTGAAATATCTGAAAAATACGGCGTTTGACAACGATGCGTCGCAAAAAAATCCTGGGCTAATTGTTGCCACGACGCCTCCCCCATAATCTGATGTAAGACGGGAAAATTAGCACTGAGAAACCCCGTGACATTATTAAAAAATAATTCACGATATACCGCCATGCGCTCGGGTTTGACGCCCAATGGCAGAGGATTGTCTTGAGGATGTCGAATATACGCCGCAAAAGCGTCTTGATAGCATTGAAATGTCATGCGACCGCCTTTTGCGCAGCGTGAATTTTCTCCACTTCTGTGACGAGTTCATTTAGCGGCGGCAAATTAAAATCGCGTTCAAGTAACGTAGGTAGCGCCCCAAAATGCGCGTATGCCGCCTCAAGCAGCGCCCAAACAGGCGAAGCAATCGCCGCGCCGTGTGTATCAATTAAAAAATCATCCGCCTGCACATAATGCCCCGCAATATGTGCATACACAATGCGCTCTGCAGGCATTGCGTGTAAAAAAGCGAGCGCATCATAACCGTGGTTAATACTGTTGACATAAATGTTATTTACATCAAGGAGAACATGGCAATCCGCTTCACGCACCACCGCATTAAAAAAATCAATCTCTGACATTTCCTGCCCTGCGTAAGTGTAATAAGACACATTTTCAATGGCAATTTTGCGCTCTAGTATCGATTGCACACGTCGAATTCGGGCGGCAACATAGTGAACAGCCTCTTCAGTAAAGGGAATGGGGAGCAAATCGTACAAATGGCCATGATGACTGCAGTAGCTCAAATGTTCACTGTAGTGCTTAATACCATGCGTTTGCATAAATTGCTTAATTTGATGCACTAAATTTTCATCTAATGGGTCAGCACTACCCAGTGACAAGGATAAACCATGACACACAAAACGCTTTTTTTCCGTTAACTCCCGAAAATATCGCCCCATTTTGCCGCCAATGGTAATCCAATTTTCAGGCGCGACTTCATAAAAATCAATGGCTTCAGGGGGCGCTTGCAAAATTTCAGGCAACAGCGAACGTCGCAAACCAAGTCCGGCGCCAGAAAGCGGTGAATGGGATAAATGAGCCTGCGACATAAACAAAACACCTGCGGTTATTTGCCAATACAAAAACTGGAGAAAATTCTACCTAATAAATCGTCTGAGGTGAATTCACCGGTAATTTCCGCTAACGCTTGCTGGGCTTGGCGCAAATCTTCCGCCACCAACTCGCCCGCAGCGCTACACGTCAATTGAGAAAGCGCTTGCAATACACACGCGCTTGCCGTGTTCAGCGCCTCTAAATGACGGCGACGCGCGATAAAAACATCTTCCACTGCGGCATTAAACCCCATGCTTTCTTTAAGGTGCGTCGTGAGCAATTCTAAGCCCTGTTGCTGTTTTATTGAAACGTAACAACAGATACCGTATTGCGTGGTTTCAATAGAGGGTGTGCGGCCAATTAAATCAATTTTGTTGTAGATGCGAATAATTTCCACGTTAGGGGGTAGCGTTGCAATCAACGCTTGCGTATCGTCTTCTAATTCACGCGCATCAATAAGCAGCAAAATTTTATCCGCCTTCGCCATTTCAACGCGGGCGCGACGGATACCTTCTCGCTCGACGACATCTTGGGCGTCGTGGAGTCCCGCTGTGTCGATAATATGCAGCGGCATTCCGTCTAATTGAATGCGCTCGCGTAGCACATCGCGTGTGGTTCCCGCTACATCGGCCACAATGGCCGCATCATGGCCGGCCAGCACATTGAGTAAACTGGATTTTCCCGCATTTGGCTTCCCCGCTAACACCAATGTCATACCATCACGAAGCAATTGCCCTTGTTGCGCCGTTGCTTGAATGACCGCCAAACGTTGTATTAAATCCCTCAAACGCTGTTCAATAACGCCATCATTGAGAAAATCAATGTCTTCATCAACAAAATCTATAGCCGCTTCCACGTAAATACGCAACTGTGTTAATTCTTCAACCAATGCGTGAATTTTGGCAGAAAAAACACCTTGCATGGATTTTTGCGCTGAACGCGCAGATTGCTCGGTACTGCTGTTAATTAAATCGGCCACCGCTTCCGCTTGCGCTAAATCGAGTTTATTATTTAAAAATGCGCGTTCTGTAAATTCGCCTGCGCGGGCCAGTCTTGCCCCAAGCGCTAACACGCGCTTTACAAGCATATCCAAAATCACTGCCCCACCATGCGCTTGTATTTCGATAACATCTTCGCCGGTATAAGAGTGAGGAGCGGGGAAAAAAAGCGCTATGCCGCTGTCGATAATTTGCCCTTGTGCATCAAAAAAAGGGCTATAGACAGCAACACGAGGAGGAAGGGTGGTTTTTTGTATGAGAGCAGGGACAAAGCGTAGCAGTTCAGCCCCTGAAATACGGATGACACCAACGCCACCATTACCTGGTGGCGTGGCGATAGCAACGATCGTCTCCACAAATGCCTCCCCCTGTTGAAAGGGAGTGGGAACGCTATTCATTATTTTGCGTTATCGATTTGTTTGCTGATGTAGGTCTGTTGCAAAATAGACAATGAGTTGTTAATCACCCAGTAAAGCACTAAACCCGCTGGGAAGAACAAGAAAAAGACAGTAAAAACAATTGGGAACATTTTCATCACTTTTGCTTGCACGGGATCAATGGGCGCTGGATTGAGACCTTGCTGAATTTTCATGCTAATGCCCATGATGATAGGCAATACAAAGAATGGGTCCTGAATAGACAAATCTTGAATCCACAACATAAAAGGTGCTTGACGGAACTCAACGGTTTCACTCAATACCCAATAGAGGGCCATGAACACGGGAATTTGAATCAAAATGGGTAAACAACCACCGAGCGGATTCACCTTCTCTTTGCGATACATCGCCATCATTTCATTGTTAAAACGTGGGCGGTCATCTTTGAAGCGATCTTGTAATTCTTTAATGCGTGGCTGAATCTTACGCATTTTCGCCATTGATTTAAAGCTGGCATTTGAGAGCGGAAAAAACAAGAGTTTAATCACAAAGGTCACGCCAATAATCGCCACGCCCCAATTATCCACTAGCCCATGAATTTGGTTAAGCAACCAATAAATGGGTTTGCCAATAAACGTCAACGCACTGTAATCAACGGTTAATTCAAGGCCCGCTGCCGTTTTTTCCATCATCGGTTGAATTTTGGGGCCAGCGAAAAGCTGTGCGGCAAATTGTGCTTGACCATTTGCCTCAACGGTCACAGAAGGTGAATACGTTCCAATGACATATTGACCGAGCTTTAATTCTTTACTGTAAAAATGGTTTTCTTGGTCAGCAGGTGGCACCCATGCAGAGGCAAAATAGTGCTGAATCATTGCTGTCCAGCCCCCTACACTCGCCACATCCAAGTTTTCATCGTGCATATCATCAAAATTGACTTTTTGGTACTTATTTGCCTGTGTATAAATCACGGCACCATCATACGCACGCATTCCCGTTAACATACCATTTTTTTCTTTGCTTGGGGTTTTGAGTAGTTGGCTGTATTGTCTGCCTACCCACGCTTTTTGAGAGGCGTTTTTCACCGTTTGCGCCAAGTCAATTTCATAACTCCCCCGCTTGAACGTAAACACTTTGGTGACTTGTAAGCCATTGTTATCCGTCCATGTCAACGGCACAGTTAAACTGTCCTGCCCCGCGTCTAAAGTATAATTTTCTTTTGTTGCATGAAAGAGACTGTGATGATTTGCCGCCTCAACAGAGCCATTTGCAGCAATAAAACCACTTTGCGCAACAAATAGCTTGTCGGCTTGCGCGTTAAATAAACGCACAGGCGCCGTATTTCTTTCAGGTATTGCAAGGCCAAACGTCGCACGCAACTTATCCACAATCGTGTTTTCTTTTTCAACAGGGTAGTTGAGCAAATCCAAATTTTGAATTGTGCCGCCTTCCGTGTTGATTTCAAGGGCGAGCACGTCTGTTGTGACGTTAATGACGTTTGCTTGAGCAGGCGCCGCCGCGATAGGGGCGTCGATTTGCGCTTGTGCTGGCGCAGTGGTAGCAGGCATATCTTCAGTGGTCGCATTGACCGTTGAAGCAATTGACTCAATAGGTGGCTTAACACCATAATCCGCTTCCCATGCCTGCTGCAACATAAACAACAGCATGGCAAAAGTGACGACGAGTATAAATCTTATATTATCCATTCTTATTTACCGAATTTTTCTGGAACAGGGTCTATGCCCCCCTCATGAAAGGGATGACATTTGGCAAGTCTTTTGATAGTGAGATAAACGCCCTTCACGCTACCGTGCCGCTGGAGAGCTTCTAGTGCGTAACTTGAGCAACTGGGGTAAAAACGACACACGTTACCGAGGGAGGGGCTAATAAAATATTTATAAAATTTTATAAGTGCGGTGAGTATGAATTGCATCGGGTAACCAATTTAAGCCAATGCTTTTCCAATGACTTTTGTAGTAAAAAAGAGGTGACATCTTGTGCTTCTCTTCGCGCCATGACCACAATATCTATATTGCAAACATGGTGGCGGTGACATCTGAAATTATCCCGAATAATCCGCTTAATCCGATTACGATGTACGGCTTTTCTTATGTTTTTTTTAGCAATAACTAATCCGAGTCGAGGGTGATCAAAATCGTTTCTGACCGCAAGCAATGTAAAATACGCATCGCTTGATTTCGTCGGATTAGTAAAAACTTTTTTATATTCAGCAGGCTTTTTGAGCCGTAGTTGCTGCGAAAAACTAAAGTCTTTCTTCGTCACACAGCGTGAAGCAGCTTAAACACTAACAGTCAATCTTGCACGACCTTTTGCACGGCGTGCATTAAGGACTTTGCGGCCATTGCGTGTTGCCATTCTTGCACGAAAACCGTGTGTTCTTGCGCGTTTGATTTTACTGGGTTGATACGTTCTTTTCATGAGCTTTATTGCCTAATTAAGTTTAACAAAAACGGATAAAATAGTCTGAGGATGATAGAATAAAGCCCTTGCCGTGTCAATTCTAGTGATGTACTAAAAAAAATTGTATGATTTTCCGCCGCTTATCACTAATTGTCTTTTCTTGTGCGTTGCACACTTACCTTCATGAAAAACGCGAATGAGCTCTCTTTGGAATATCTGTCTCTCAAAACTTGAAAATGAAGTCCCCAGCGTGGATTTCAATACATGGATACGACCACTACAAGCCGTTGAAACAGAAGGAAATTTAAATCTGCTGGCGCCAAATCGTTTTGTTTTAGATTGGATAAAAAAACACCATATCACGCAAATCAACGACGCCGTCACAGAATTTTCCAATGGAAAATTAACGCTAGTGTTAGATGTCGGCTCTAATCGACACACCCTCACACCTGTTGCGTCGAGCACACCTGATGACGCCAAAATCGTTTCACAGAATTTTGAGCATTTTTTAAACAAAAGCTTTACGTTTGATAATTTCATTGAAGGTAAATCCAATCAATTTGCCCGTGCGGCAGCGTTGCAAGTTGCCGAAAACAGCGGAAAAGCCTACAACCCTCTGCTCATTTACGGCGGTTCTGGGCTGGGCAAAACCCATATCATGCACGCAGTGGGTAATGCCATTCTCGCCAAAAATCCGGCCACAAAAATTGTCTATTTGCACTCTGAGCGCTTTGTACAAGAAATGGTCAAAGCCCTTCAGCAAAATGCGATTCATAAATTCAAAGAGTTTTATCGTGGCGTTGATGTGCTCTTAATTGACGATATTCAATTTTTTGCCGGAAAAGACCGCTCGCAAGAAGAATTTTTCCATACTTTCAACAGCCTCATCGACCGTCGCCATCAAATTGTGTTGACGTGCGACAAATACCCCAAAGAAATTTCAGGACTTGAAGAACGCTTAAAATCGCGCTTTAGTTGCGGCTTACCCGTCTCCATTGACCNNGGGAAACCCGCGCGGCCATTTTGATGAAAAAAGCCACGCTCGCGGCAATTACCCTCCCCGACGACGTTGCTTTTTTTATCGCTAAACGGATGCCCTTTAACGTGCGTGATTTGGAAGGCGCCTTGCGTCGATTGATTGCCAATGCCGAATTTACAGGCCAGCCCATCACGCTTGATTTTGCCAAAGAAGTGCTACAAGACTTGGTGATTTTGCAAGACAAACTGGTTAATATTGAAAGCATTCAACAAACTGTTTCAGCTTACTTTGCTATTTCACCCGATGATTTGCTTGCCACCAACAAACTGCAAACCGTCACGCGTCCTCGCCAAATTGCAATGAGTCTAGCACGCGAACTCACTGCGCACAGTTTTCCTGAAATTGGCGCGGCATTTGGTGGTCGAAATCACACGACCGTCATGAGCGCCTGCAAAAAAGTAGAAGAACTGAAAAAAACCGATTTGAAGTTTTCTGAATTATACATCCATCTTGTTCGCGTTTTGTCTTCGTGATTTTTTAGTGAATTTATCGTAATTATTTTGTAATCAATCAGTTAGAAGTTATCCACAGACGCACTAACGATATTATCAACAAGTTGTGTATATTTTTTAATGCGTTTTATGTGATAAATTAAATAACTAATTGAATTTATTAGATTTTATCTAAAAAACAACCTGTGCATAACCCTGTGTACAACTTTTAATTTTCTGTGGATAACCCTGTGTACAACTTTTGCTTTTCTGTGCATAACCTTTAAGCAGCCAAAAAACAGCAAAGTTATGCACAGCCTATGCACAGGGTTATGCACAGGGTTATGCACAAGTCAACTTATTGAATTTTATTTAAAAAAAGGAGTTATGCACAGGTTTTTCGCTCCCTAATAGTAATAAATAGAGATTATAGAAATA
>DPKY01000163.1 GCA_003542275.1 Methylococcaceae bacterium
TTTTACCAGCAACGCCAAGTTATTCACGATCATGGCGCGGTTGTGTATCATCGCAGAATCGTCAGACATTAAGCCTCCTTTTTTTCGATAGCCCAGAGCAGACAATCTCTCTTTTATTGTGGGCGTATAAATACTATTTGATGACTATTCACCCTAAAAATAAACAGGGTGATATTGAAAATAGCTGTCTTCAACCTGTTTTTCGTCGGGAGCAAGAAGCTGTTTTGCGCTAGTTTACCAAAGCTTGCGCAAAAAGTTTATGTCGGCATCATTTTCGTAAAATTAACAATAAAAATGTCAGGTATTTTTAAGCAATCATTTGGCACACTTTAAGGGGTAGGGGATTTCAACGCCGTTAGCATGAGAAGAATAAAAAAAACACTCAGTAACGCAAGCCACCCGCTTTTTGTGACAAAAGCAATAAAAAGCACGGCAATGCCAACACTTACCTGAAATTTCATCATTTGTTGACTAAAATGTCCCTTGTCGCTTTGCTCTGGCGAGGTATCATGATGAATGTGAATATCAACGTGCCCCCCGGCGGCGATGAGCGCATCGGCAAATGAGCGAGCTTGGGCTAGCGTATCGTAAGTTTTTAAAACAACGGCTTGTTCTTCTCGGAATTTTTTGAGCAAATCCACCGCTACGGATTGGGTAATTTGCGTGCAAACAACGTAGAAAATAGCCATTTGTTCTTCTTTTATGTTGTTTTTGTAATGTGACAAAACAACGTCGTACTTGTTTTTCAAGAATTGAGCAGTGGCCATGAGAAAACGAAAAAGCAAAAATTGCTTTTGTGTATTATTTTAAGCATATCATTGGGTTGCGTGAATATATCAATAATCCGCGAATTTAATTCTACATAGGGTACGGGGAGTGTGACAACTGAAATTTTCTTTTTAGATAGATTATTTCTTTTTAAGAAATTAAAAATCAATAATCAAGGGTATTGTTAATTATTTTGATGTCTGTATAGTGCGTGCCAACTGTACTTTGCTTTTTGCGTTGTGTCGTTTAAATAGCAGAGTCTCAACACGCAATTTTTAGTTGTCTCCTCATCATAGTTTGACACCTCCACTCTCATTATCATCAGATAATGGGAGTTTTTTTTGTCCGCTTTTTTGTTGCACCATGATTTTTTTCGCTTTTTTTTGATAGGTATCACTCATTTAGGGGAAGAATAAAGTGATTTAACGCGGTAGACTTTACCTTATTACATTAAAGAAAATAATATAACTTTAGGAGGTATTGTGTCCAAAATGGAAATCACATCTGCCCTTCATCGCATTGAGGGGACATCAGCCGATTCGCCGTTACTTGTGTTAAGTACAGACAACAAACATTACGTTGTGTGCTACTTTGCAAAAACCTATCACTCCCAGCAGATTATTCATCGTCAACCCAGTCATTTCATTGGTGTTTTTGATGGCACCATGGATATGGCGGCGGTTTCATTGCTCATTAAACAGCGAGTCTTAGCATCATGATTAAATCAGAACTCATTACAACGATGGCGCACCGCAGGCCGCATTTACCGCGCCACCTTGTTGAAGCGTGCGTGAATCGTATTATTGATGAGATAATAGGTGGATTAGCGCAGGGAAATAGCATTGAGGTGCGTGGTTTTGGTACTTTTTCATTGAGATTTAGACAGGCGCAAATGGGGAGAAACCCTAAAACAGGAAACTGCGTGCACATTGCGTCACGACACGTTGTGCATTTTAAAACAGCAAAAGATTTAAAAAAACGTGTTAACGAATTGGCCAATCAATACCCTATTCAAACATAAACACGTTCAAACATTCTCTGGCGTGAAGTTGAGTTCGACTTTATTACCAGCGGGATCGTGAAAAAATAGCTGTATTTGCCCTGTTTGGGGAACGTGCGAACGTTTGTAGGGAATGTGGTGGGCGAGCAGTCGTGATTCAAATTGCGCAACGTGGCAACATGAAAAAGCAACATGATCAAAGGTCCCTTGTATGTTGTTGCTAGCGCGATTTTCTGCTGGTTGCGTTTGAGAGAGATGGAGCACATCTTTGCCGCCCGCATAAAGCCAATATCCTACGCTGTTGAGAGGTGGTCGCAGGCCTTCTTCAAGTCCAACAATGGTGCTATAAAAAACGCGTAGCACCTCAATTAGCTCGCTATCAACACGCAGATTATAATGATCAAGTCCTAGCACAAACATAGTATATTGACAGAAAAATGCGCCTAGCACTGCGCTAGGCGCGGATTTTGACAAAAATTATTTATTGAAATTGCAGGCGAACTTTACGGCCTTCTTTAATCACTTCCATTAAATCCGCTTTGACTTTGACTAAGTAGTCATTGACATCTTCTTCACTTTCAAGGAAATTTTTGCCTTTTGGCTTAATGTTGACAGTACGAATCAACTTAGGAGGCGGGGCATTTTCTTTTTGGTCTTGGTAGCCAATGGGGGTGGTATCGATAATTTCTTTTTTGGTGCCAAACAGTCCGCGTTTATATTTAGGCTCATCTACGTTATTGGAATTACTTTCCTTAGACTTACCCTTTGATGAACTGGCATCACCACCTACTAAACATTCTGGCGGAATCGTCACGTTAGATTCACATTTTCCATTGTTCATGGAAGCGCGAACGCAAGACCAGTAACGCTCTCTAATGGCGCCGCACGTATCCGCTTTTGCAACGGTGGGTAGCGCACCAACTAATAACAGGCCACTTAAAAGCAGCAAGGCCTTTTTTGATTGATTTTTATTGTTCATTTGGCTTTCCTTTTGCGCAGAAAAATAACAACAACTTGACTGGTGTATTTTAATAAAAAAATCAAACCGTCGTCAAAATTATACCCTTTTTCAGGTAGCGCTGCGCGATTGAATGCAAGTGTTTTGCTGTTNNATTGTGGCGTGGCCGAAATACGCACTCGTTTTGAGGGGTGAGTGAAATTTCGGAATTATGATAGACGCGCCTGACTTTATTGAATATTTTTCCGTCGCTGTGTTTGATTGCGTAGATTTTTTCAGCGCTGAGTTTTCCAAAATGCGGCAAGACTTTTCCTACGGCATTATAGGAATAGCCGTAAATATCACCTGCGGCATAATATTCAGCCGTTGCAGGGGTGGCGTGAGCGATGAGTAGCGCGTAAAACAGTGTGGTACGTTTCATTTTTGGATTCCCGTTAGCGACAATGCTGTACACTCTAAATCATCAAAAATCATTGCGTCAACCCTCATTTGAGGGATAGGCAAGCGTAAAAAAACCCTTTTTTTACCACTGTTAAGAATTTTCGTTTTTTTGATAAATCTGCGCGGCATAAAGTTGACCCAGTGACAATCCGCCATCGTTGGGCGGCACTTGACCATGACTATAAACGTCAAATCCTGTTGCGTTTAAGTGTTCAAAAACACGTTGAGTCAACAACGCATTTTGAAAACAACCACCACTGAGTACCATTTTTTGTTTCGTTGCAATTTGCGCAATCGTGACACAAATTGCCGCAAAAGTTTCATGCAGGCGCATGGCGCAATACGCTACAGGATGATGGGTCATATCTTTCAATAACGCACGCAATAGGGGTTCCCAATCAACAACAAACGGTTTTTGTGAATGAATGGTGTAGGGGTAAGCGGTGATATTTTTTATCAAAATTGCGCAATCCTCTAAAATGCAAGCACCTTGCCC
>DPKY01000201.1 GCA_003542275.1 Methylococcaceae bacterium
AGGTCGTAGGTTCAAATCCTGCCCCCGCAACCAGATTTTTTTAAGGCCCCATTTAGGGGTTTTTTATTTTCTGTCTGCAGGGAAAGTCTCTATTTTAATCCGTGCATGACAGTTGAATTATTTTGGAAGGAGCCGCAGGCTCTTTTTTTTTGAGTAAAATCAAGCGAGGACATCATGAAGCAGGCACCAGAACATTTGCTTGCGTTAATTGAACCAGTGGTGGAAGGTTTAGGTTATGACTGTGTGGGCGTGGAATATAATCCGCATCCAAAACATGGACTATTACGCATTTATATCGATCATGAAGATGGCATTTTAGTGGACGATTGCACGAAAGTGAGCCATCAGATTAGCGGTGTTTTAGATGTTGAAGACCCGATTACCGGCAATTACCATTTAGAAATTTCCTCGCCTGGAGAGGATCGGCCTTTCTTTAAAGTGCGTCAATTTAGCCAATTTTTAGGCAGCACCGTCATGGTGCATCTTTTTGCCGCGCTACAAGGTCGTCGCAAAATTACCGGTAAAATCATACACGTTGAAGGGGACGTGGTGACATTAGAAGAAAATGACCAATCATTTGATATTCCCTTTGCTGCAATGAGCAAAGCGCGTTTGGTTCCTAGTTATCTACTCAATAAAGGAGGACGTAGTGGCAAATAAAGAAATTTTGTTAATCGCAGAAGCGTTTGCTAACGAGAAAGAAATCGAAAGGGAAGTTGTCTTTCAAGCCATAGAATCTGCATTGGAAGCGGCCACAAGTAAGCGCTATGCAGGCAATGTCAAAGCACGCGTGACCATTGATCGCAAAACCGGCGATTATGTGACACATCGCTGTTGGGAAGTGGTTGCGCCTAATCCTGATTTGCCGCGTGATGTCGAATTTCCAACCAGTCAAATTCTCTTAGAAGTCGCGCAATTTGATCATCCCCATATTACAGTGGGAGAGATGGTGTATGAAGAAATTGAATCCGTTGAATTTGGACGTATTGCCGCGCAGACGGCAAAACAGGTTATTATTCAAAAAGTACGTGATGCAGAGCGTAGCAAAATTGTTGAAGCCTATCGCTCGCGCGTGGGGGAATTGATTACGGGCGTTGTGAAACGTATTGAACGAGGCAGTGTTTACATTGACCTTGGTGGACACATTGAAGCCTATATAGCCAGAGAAGATATGATTCCACGCGAATCTGTGCGCCTTGGTGATCGCATTCGCGGGTATTTGAAAGAAGTGCGTTTGGAAAGTCGTGGGCCGCAGTTATTTGTCAGTCGCACCGCACCAGAGTTGTTGATAGCGCTTTTTCGATTAGAAGTGCCTGAAATTGCAGAAGGCACCATTAGTATCGTGTGTGCGGCGCGTGACCCGGGCTCACGCGCAAAATTAGCCGTGAAAAGCAACGATCCTCGCCTTGATGCGGTAGGTGCTTGTGTGGGAATGCGCGGGTCGCGGGTGCAGTCTGTGACCAATGAGCTGGCTGGTGAGCGCGTCGACATTATTATTTGGCACCCCAGTGAAGCACAATTTGTGATTAACGCGATGTCGCCAGCGGAAATTCAATCGATTGTTGTCGATGAAGATAAACATAGCATGGATCTTGCGGTGGCTTCGGCGAATTTGTCGCAAGCAATTGGGCGCAGCGGTCAAAATGTCCGCTTAGCCAGTCAGTTGACCGGCTGGGAACTCAATGTCATTGATGCCTCGAAGGCAGAAGAAAACAGCGAAGCAGAGGCCAATAAAATCATGCAACTGTTTATTGACCAATTAGACATCGATGCCGAAACAGCGGCGGTGTTAGTGGAGGAAGGCTTTAATACGGTCGAGGAAATTGCTTATGTTCCCACTAATGAATTGCTGGATATTGAAGGTTTTGATGCGGCATTTGTTGATGAGTTGCGCAGTCGGGCAAAAGATGCGCTGTTAATTAGCGCCATTGCGGCGGAAGAAAGTATTGAAATTGCACAGCCAGATGCGTCATTGCTTAATATGGAGGGCATTGACAGTGAGCTTGCGTATGCCCTAGCCAGTGACGGTATTGTGACAATGGATGATTTAGCAGAGCAGTCTGTAGATGATTTATTGAAGTTTACAGGCATAGACGAAGACCGTGCGGCGAAGTTAATTATGAAGGCACGCGAGCCGTGGTTTGCCCAATCAGCGAGCGTATAAGCGAGGAGAGAAGAAAATGAGTAAGAAAACAGTACGCCAATTAGCTGAAATCATTAAAATTCCTTTAGATCGGCTGCTCATTCAATTAAAAGAAGCTGGGTTGAATGCGTCGAGTGCAGAAGATGAAATCAGTGAAGATGAAAAATCAAAACTCCTTGCACATTTGCGTCATCGTCATGGGAAAACGACCGCTGAAGGGGAGAATTCACCCAGTCGCGTGGTGTTAAAACGTCGCAAAGTCAGTGAACTCAAGCAAGCGAGTGTCCCAGGTAGTGCAACGAAAACCATTAGTGTTGAGGTACGTAAACAAAAAACGTATATCAAACGCACTGAAGCCAAAGATGTTCAAGCGGACAAAGCCGTTGCGCCCGTTGCCGCTGCGCAAAGTGACGCCGTGTTGGCAACCGCTCAAACAGACGTCGCGCCGCCGCGTCACAACGAGAGAGGGGGCGTTGAATTACAGAGTATCGAATCGACATCAACACCACTCACCTCAACGTCCCCGTCAAGTGAACAGCGTGAGCCTGTGTTAGCAAAAGAGGGGGGTGACGCAAACGGTGAGGCTGTTGTGGCAACCAAACACGATGACACCAATTCATCAAAAGCAAGAAAATCGGTACTTATTGAAGATGAAGAAGATTTTGAATTAGAACCCGAGGTGGTTTTAGAGGCAAAGTTTGCTGTGGCAATTAAAGACGATAAAAACGCGAAGCAGGATAAAGTCAGTCGTGCAAAAGAATCTGATGAGTTGCGCAAAAGTCAGCTCGAAAAAGAACAGCGTTTGGAGGATTCGGTAAAACGCACGGCTGAGAAAGTGCGTCAGCAAGCGGCCGCAAAACAAAAAAATACGGCGACTGCGCCTGTGACCCGTACACCACAAAATGGCGCGAAAACGGGGCAGACGCCCTCACGCCCTGCCCAGCAAAACGGCAATAAAGCGCAGGCGCCTTCTGCCTTAGCGGGAAAAAGTCAAGATGCGAATAATAATCGCAATCGTCGCGCAGCAAAAGCAACCGACAACGGTAATTACGCCCAAGGTGCTGGTAAGGACGCAAAGCGTGGAAACAACACGGGGGGGAATAAGAAAAAAGGGGCAAAGCAACAGCCACCACGTCTTATTCAACATGACAGTAAACATCAATTTGAAATGCCCAGTGCCCCGATTGTGAAAGAAGTGACCATTCCAGAAATGATTATTGTGTCAGATTTGGCCAATAAAATGAGCGTTAAAGCAGCATTGGTCATTAAGCATTTAATGAAACTGGGGGTAATGGCCACCATCAACCAAAGTATTGATCAAGAGACCGCAGCGATTTTGGTTGAAGATATGGGGCATATTCCCGTGATGCAAAGCGATGATGATTTTGAAAAAGAAATGCTCGCTGAGGTCACTGAAGATGAAAACCATCCAGAATTGCCACGCGCACCGATTGTGACCATTATGGGTCACGTTGACCACGGTAAAACGTCGTTACTGGATTACATTCGTAAAACCCGTGTTGCTGCCGGTGAAGCGGGGGGGATTACCCAGCATATTGGTGCTTATCAAGTCAAAACCGATCATGGGTCGGTCACCTTTTTAGATACCCCAGGCCACGCAGCGTTTACCGCCATGCGGGCTCGGGGAGCGGATGTTACAGACGTCGTCATTATTGTTGTTGCCGCAGATGATGGCGTGATGCCACAAAC
>DPKY01000129.1 GCA_003542275.1 Methylococcaceae bacterium
CCGCTGGTGAGATGCCCAATCGTTTCCATTTTTTGTGATTGAAACAGTTGTGCTTGCAGCTCATTTCTTTTTTCTTCGCTTTCTTTTTGTTTGGTGATGTCTGTCATGAAGGCAAAGAATTTTTTGACATGGCCTTGCGTGTCAATGACTGGCACAATGATAGTGTGCACCCAATAAAATTCTTTATTTTTGGTGAGATTGCATATTTCACCTTGCCAAATGTTACCGCTCAAAATCACTTCCCAAAGGCGACAGTAAAAGTCATTAGAATGCACGCCTGAGCGAAAAATGGATTGATGACTACCAACTAGCTCTGCTTTGCTGTAGCCCGATATGGCTTCAAGTTTTTCATTGACACGCAAAATAATGCCTTCCGTTGACGTTTCTGTAAAAACGCAGGCTTTCTCAAAGGCGGCATGGTCTTCTTGATAATTGGACTGGAGATGATTGAGGCGTCGATTATGAAAGATATGTTTAATAAAAAACGTGGCAATCATGGCAAATAAGCAACTTAGCGTAATTTCCAGCGAGGTATCATCGGATAATAAACGCGTTTTGGGATAAATAGATAAAATCCAATTACCGTTAGGAATTTCAATGGTGAAATCATAAGGCTCTATTTTGCGCCGCTTGATGTCTTCATTTGAAATAGAACTCTCTAAAATGTGTTTTTGATTCTTTTCGTCAGAAGACGGTTTCCAAATTTGATAATGAAACTGTTCTAAAAAACCATTTTCAAATAAGTTATGGTAATCAATGACTTCGGAAAAAGCCATGCGCATAACACTAAACCCAAAAAAGGCAGGATTGGGGGTGTCATTGTGAAAATATAGGGGCAGATAAACCAGAAGGTCTTGCTCGTTATCGATTAACGTGAGCGGATTGGTTAATGTCAAATTTCCCGTGTCTTTTGCGTTTTGTGCTTCTTTAGCCAGTTGAGGGTGCGTGAGCAAATTGAGGCCAATGAAATCATTGCCACTTAATAGCGATTCGCTATCATGAACAATGCCTTGCGGGGCGAGACTTATTTGCTTGACAAACGGGTGTTTTTTGAGAATGTCGCCGGCAATTTGATGAAAATGTCTATTGCTCCCCCCGTTTTGTGCGACGGCTAAATTGAGTGCATAGAGCGACGAAAACGCGTTGTCGAGGCGTCGCTGAATAATAGAGGTATAATAGAGGCCGTTGAGTTTGATGCGTTGTTTTTCTTCATTTTTTTCATGATCGTGTAGCGTGTAGAAAATACCCGAAGCCACCATAAAAATCGCAAGAAAAATCCCAACATACACATAATGATAGGATTTCAATGCAAAGGCATTTTTGATTGTTTTAATGCTTGACTCCTGTGCCATTTAACCTTTTAGCCTAAAATACGTGTGATCATCTCGCGTAATTCATCGGTATCAAAAGGCTTTTTTAAAATGGCATTGACGCCCAGTGTTTGCGCTGACACCAAATTAAATTCGCCACCAACATCTCGATTGCCGCCAGAAATAGCAATAATTGGCGTGCCATCACCGTGTTCAGCTAACTCTAAAATGAACTCTACGCCGTCTTTATTTGGCATGACGATGTCCGTGATGATGACATCAAATTTTTCTTGTTGATGAAATGCAATGCCTCGCTGGCCATCTTCAGCAACAAAAACGTCATGATGATCTTGCTGTAACACCAGTGTCAGCAATTCTCGAATATCCGCATCATCATCAATAATCAAAATTTTAGCCATCTATACACTCGACATTTATAACAAAAAAATACTTCATCAACACGCTAAATCTAAAAAAGAAACAAAGAATATCCATGAAAGGTGATTTAGGAGATTGAGAGATAACACTCACAACCCAATAGGTTAGCACATAATAGCGTTAATTAAAATCACCCTACAACTATTACTTGATTGATGTTTTTGCTTTCTCTCAAGACCAGCTCGCCATTTCATGAAAAAAAATTAGCCTGTGAGGGGAAATAACAATCTAAAAATCGTGCCGTGATTTTTTGCCTCTGTAATAGAGGTGACGGTAATATGTCCCTCCACCTCATGCACCATGCCGCTCACAGTCGAAAGCCCTAATCCCGTGCCTTGACCGACATCTTTTGTTGTAAAAAAAGGATCAAAAATTTGAGCAATCACGTCTGCGTCAATACCTACCCCTGTATCACGAACACTCAATTCGATAAAGACGCCGTTGAGATGCGCTGTGCAAACCTGACAGCTGGTTTCTTGCACGAGGCTTTGTTTGAGCGAAAGCGCAATCACGCCGCCTTTTTTGTGCATGGCATCGCGGGCATTAACAAGCAAATTGGTGATAATTTGATGTAAATCCGTTGCGTCAATGTGAATAGTGAGCGAGCTATCAATGTCGGCGGTGATGGTGAACAAACGTGTCAGCCCAGGACGTATCATATCGAGCACTTCATTGATGACTTGCGCAGTGGGTCGGATATCATGTTCTTTTTTGACGGGATTTTGGCGAGAATATGCCATCATTTTTTTGATTAAATCTACCGCGCGAAAACTGGCGATTTCAATTTGATTGACATTAAAAGCCAGTTCTTTTTTTATACTTTCATCTTGGCAATCTTGAACAATAAACGCATTTAATTGATTGTAGCCCATAATGCCGCCTAAGATATTATTAAAATCGTGCGCAATGCCCGATGTTAAACGACCAATACTTTCAAGTCGCTGCATTTGATGGACTTGATTAGCCAGTTCAGCGCGTTCTTTTTCCGCTCTTTTCCTGTCCGTAATATCAAAGCGAATGGTAATATATTTTTTTGGCTTGTTTTGCCCTTCATCGACAATGGGTACAATCACACTTTTTACCCAATAAAGTGCGCCGCTTTTATGTCGATTACAAATTTCACCTTGCCAAATATGTCCACTTTGAATGGTTTGCCAAATGTTCATGTAACTTTCGAGTGAGTGGGTATTGGATTTTACCAGCGCATAATTTGAACCAATCAATTCGTCTTTTGTATAACCAGAGATTTTACAAAAGTTATCATTAACAAAGGTAATGTTTCCTCGCTCATCCGTTTCAGCAAAAATAGCCGCTTGGTCAATCGCAAAATGATGTTCAAAATAGGTTTGTTTTAAGCGTGTAATTTCTTCTTTTTCTGCTTGCTCGGTGAGAAGTTGTTGATTTTTTAGTTCAAGGGCTTGATCGCTTTGTAATTTACTTTGATAAATAAATTGATAACGACTACTTAGCAGTAATGTAAAAATAATCAACTCAAATGCAGAGCCAATTTGTGAGCTGTGTACGGTGAAAAAATTGGTCGGTACCAACGCTAAAATATGCAGTACACTGGTAATAATGCCAATCGCTAACGTAAAAAAACCGGCACAGAGAAAATACGCATTACGGTCTTTTTTCGTTGCACCCATGATACTAATGGTCAATACTAAAAAAGGATAAATGGCAAATAAAAAAATGGAGTATTGTGCGGCAAGATGAAACGAGACGATTGCCATCACCGCAACAAAGAGTTGCACGCCGATAAAAAAGTGAAGCAATGAATTAAGTCTTGGTGTTAATGTGCGTGTATTGAGGATGTGTTGCAAAAACAAAATTTGCGCGATAGCAGAAAGCGAGCCAAAGATGAGCGAACCTTTTTGCGTGAGCCAAGGCGAGTTTTGCCAAATAAATTCTGAACCGAGTCCGCGAAAGGAAAAAAAAGCCAGTGCAAGAAAAAAGACGATAGACGCATAAAGCGCATATTCCACTTTTTTCAAAATGAGCGCGAGCGTTAAACTAAATACAATTACCGTTACCAATATACCAAAATACATTCCTTGAAAAATATGGTCACTGCGGTCTTTTAAGTGAAATTCATCGGGCTGCCATAGGCGAACGGGTAAAACGAGCGCGTTAGGCGTGGCCACTCTTATGTAGATAAGGTGCTGTGAATTGGGTGCAAGGGTCAGTGGAAAAGCAAAAATACGCGTTTTATACGCACGATTGGCAAAGGGCAGGGCATAGCCGGTGTGAATCGTTTTGGACGCGCTGCTGTTTTGTGTGGTGGTTTGCCAATAAAAATCAACGTGTTCAAGCAGTGGATGGTCTATTTCGAGTATTTTTTCAATGGCGTGTTCGCTCGTGTTATTGAGTGCAATTTTCAGCCAATACGCTGAGGTCGTATAAGACAAATTGATAGATTCTTTTGGCGGTAGCTGCGTGATAAAT
>DPKY01000020.1 GCA_003542275.1 Methylococcaceae bacterium
CCCAGTGGCTTGCTAGGCAATGACGACGCACTCTGTAACGATTTACTGGCCGCCAGCGAAACCGCCTGTGACAGTGTTTGGCGCTTGCCGCTGTGGGAAGAGTACCAAGAACAATTGAAGTCCAATTTTGCTGATTTGGCAAACATTGGCGGAAAAGATGCAGGTACTATTACGGCGGCGTGTTTTTTAGCGAATTTTGCGGAAAACTTCCGTTGGGCACATTTAGATATTGCAGGAACCGCATGGCGCACAGGTGTCGCTAAAGGCGCAACAGGGCGTCCCGTCGCCTTGCTTGTTCAGTATTTGCTTAATTGTGCCCATGCCAGAGCTTAGTTTTTACATTCTGCAAAGTGAATCTTTTCAGGAGCGCTGTTTTTTTGCGTGTAAATTGATTGAAAAAGCCTATCAAAGTGGCCAGTATTGCTATGTGTTAATGGATTCACTCCCAGAAGTACAAATGCTCGATGAGCGGCTTTGGACATTTCGACCAGGCAGTTTTATCCCACATGACACGGCAACGCAAACGCTGCCAACGAATCGCTCACAAGTGTTAATTGGCACGCAGTCTCCGCCTATGCACTGGCGGGGGGTGGTCGTGAATTTATCCTCACACCTGCCCGCGCACTGGGAAGACTTTACGCGTCTTTTGGAAATTTTAGATAACAGTGAAGCAACCAAAATCGCTGGTCGACAGCACTATAGTACCTATAAGCAAGCCGGCGTCACCATAACAACGCACAAAATAAATCTCACCTCACCCACCAACGTATGACAAACAAAATCGTCCAAGCCCTTATCTGGAAAGAGAATGGTTTAAGTATTCTCGATCAACGCCAACTCCCCAGCGTCCTCCACTACGAACACTACACCCACTCGCAAGGCGTCGCTCAAGCCATTGCCACGATGCAGGTGCGTGGCGCTCCCGCGATTGGTATTGCGGCGGCGTATGGGGTGGTACTGTCGCTCAAACAGCATTATGGCACAACGCCCGCATGGCGTAGCGCGGTCTATGCCGATATCGATTTACTGGCCAATTCGCGCCCGACTGCCGTCAATTTGTTTTGGGCTTTAGATAAAATGAAAGCCATTATTGCGCAAGAATCAACCGATGTGCTGGCCGCCGCCACAGCTTGTGCTATCGCCATTCATCTTGAGGATCAAACCGCCAATCGTAAAATGGGTGAATTAGGCGCTGAGGTGATTGGTCACTCAAAAGGGTTGCTGACCCATTGTAACACCGGCAGTTTAGCCACAGGCGGTTATGGCACGGCACTGGGCGTCATTCGTAGCGTTGCCGCGCGTCAATCTGTGGCTATTTATGCAGATGAAACACGCCCTTGGCTGCAAGGAGCGCGATTGACCGTATGGGAGCTTGCACAAGACGGGATTCCCGCAACCCTCATTGCCGATAGCGCCGCCGCATGGTTGATGAAATCGGGCGCGATTGACTGGATTATTGTCGGTGCTGACCGTATTGCCTCAAATGGCGATACGGCGAATAAAATCGGTACCTATTCTCTTGCAGTCTTAGCCAAACAACATGGTGTTAAAATGATGGTGGTCGCGCCAACCTCCACGATTGATTGGACACTTGAAAATGGCAATGCCATTGAGATTGAATTGCGTGATTCATCTGAATTATTGCCCGAAAGCTATCATACGCCCGATTCACTCGTCAGTGCATGGAACCCCGTGTTTGACGTCACACCAGCAACGCTCATTGATGCACTCGTCACCGAGCGCGGCGTCGTCCTTGCGCCATCAACCCGCGCTGAAGGCATTGCGAGATTGCGCAATGCTTGAGATGGCAAGCTATCTATGCCGCGCTTGGCACCTGCTAAAAACGCCAGCCTTACGCCCCTTTGTGCTGATTCCTTTGTTGATTAACACGGTGTTATACACGGTCGCGTTGACTTTAGGTTACCTCTACCTCGACCACTGGCTAACGCAATTGATGCCAGCAGGACTATTTTGGCTACGCTGGCTGATTTACCCGCTATTTTTTATGAGTTTTTGTGTTGTTGGCTTTTTTAGTTTTACACTTTTTGCTAACATCATCGCTGCGCCATTTTATGCAAAGTTAGCTGCAAAAACGCTTGTTCTCATCCAAGCCCCCGTGCTGGCTACGCATGAGCCGAGTATGCGAGAAATTTGGCAAGCGGAATATAAACGGCTAAGCTATACGCTAACGCGAGCGGTGCCGCTTTTGTTATTATTTACGCTTCCTGTAATTAACCTCCTCGCACCGCTCGTTTGGTTTCTCTTTAGCGCATGGTGTATTGCGCTGGAATATTTTGCTTTTCCGCTCGAAAATCAAGGCATTTTATTTACGCAACAAAAGGAGATGTTACAATCCACAAGATGGAATGCACTGAGCTTTGGAAGCATTGTTGCATTAGGACTTTCCATCCCTTTTCTTAACATTATCGTAGCACCCGTTGCTATTATCGCAGCAACGCTTTACACACAAGCCCATACGCTGCCTAAATAAATGCCGTATAATGACATCGCTAAATAAAAAAGAAAAATTAATCTACATCAGGAGAATTTGAATGTCTAAAACCCAAAATTTACAAGATAATTTTTTGAACATTCTCAGAAAAGAACATACCCCTGTTTCCATTTTTTTGGTAAATGGGATTAAGTTACA
Source organism: Methylococcaceae bacterium (assembly GCA_003542275.1). GTDB lineage: Bacteria > Pseudomonadota > Gammaproteobacteria > Methylococcales > Methylomonadaceae > UBA10906. The sequence continues at coordinate 2,651 of DPKY01000020.1, forward strand.
AGGAAAAATTGATTCATTTGACCAATACGTCATTATGCTAAAAAATACCGTCAGTCAAATGGTGTACAAACACGCCATCTCGACCATTGTCCCCAGTAAAATGATCCGCTTAAGCGGTGAGGGTGATGAGCATCATGATGAGTAAGCTGTGATGCAAAGCCTCGTTTCAGCGCGGCCTGATGCGGGCGAGCGTGCCGTTTTAGTTCACATGACTTTTTTTCGCGGACAAGAAAATTTGTATGAATTAGAAGAATTAGCAAAATCCGCTGGCACGCAGCCCGTTCACATCGTAACCGGTGCAAGGCAGCGCCCCGACCCGAAATATTTTATTGGAATCGGGAAACTCGACGAGCTAAAACTGGCCATTGAACACTATAAAGCGGATGTCGTACTCTTTAATCATGCGCTCTCGCCTAGTCAAGAGCGCAATTTAGAGCGATTTTTAGGGGTGCGTGTGGTGGATCGCAATGGATTGATTTTGGATATTTTTGCGCAACGCGCTCAATCCTTTGAAGGGAAGCTTCAAGTAGAACTCGCACAGTTAAAACATTTGTCCACGCGTCTTGTGCGAGGTTGGACACACCTTGAACGCCAAAAAGGCGGGATTGGAATGCGTGGGCCAGGTGAAACACAGCTCGAAACAGACCGACGCCTGCTTGCCGTGCGTTTAAAACAAATTCAGCAGCGCCTCGATAAAGTCGATAAACAACGCCATCAAGGTCGCAGTCAACGTAAAAAAAGTGAAACGCCTACTATTTCCTTGGTAGGCTACACGAACGCAGGCAAATCAACACTGTTTAATACGCTCACGGGCGCAGAGACTTACGCTGCAAACCAACTGTTTGCCACGCTCGATCCTACGCTACGCCGTTGCCCACTACCCAATGGTAGTGACGTGGTGTTTGCGGACACGGTCGGTTTTATTCGCCATCTGCCTCACGAATTAGTTGCCGCGTTTAAATCCACGTTGCAAGAAGCCACGCAAGCGGAATTGCTGTTGCACGTCGTTGACGCCCACGCACAAGACCGTACCGATTTGATGCTCCAAGTCGATATCGTGCTTGAAGAAATTGGGGCGTCAACCCTTCCACGCCTTGAAGTATTTAATAAAATTGATTTATTGCCGGATATTGCACCCCGCATTGAGCGTGATGATAGCGGCAATGCGACACGCGTTTGGTTGTCTGCGCATACAGGAGAAGGCGTTGAGTTACTCTTTCAAGTTCTCGTGGAAAAATTTACTTCAACACACGTTCGTCGTCGTTGCTATCTCACGCCTCAACAGGGCGGTATTAGAGCTAAAT
>DPKY01000005.1 GCA_003542275.1 Methylococcaceae bacterium
GCGCCACACTGGCTCATAGGGCGTGAGGGAAAGTGATTTTATAATCAAAATGTCATATCCAAAAAAATCGATGTGAATAAGCAATCCATAAGCAATGGAAATTGTACGTTATTTTTAACACGTTCTTTGAGAATTTGTCGGGTAAAATAGTACGCATCCGTTTTTGATACACAGCAGGCTTTATGAAGCGTTTAATGAGTTATTCTTTTTTAGTTATTTTACTGACAGGGGTTGGCTATGAAATAGTGTCATGGTTACACGACAGGCAACATTATGAAAGCACCGATAATGCGTATTTGAAAAGTAATAGTGTACTCATTAGCGCCCATGTGCAAGGTTATATCACGCAACTTTACATTGATGATAATCAATTTGTGAAAAAAGGCGATGTCCTCGCTGCCATTGATGACCGCGATTATCGCGCCGTTTTAGCGCAAGCGAAGGCACGCGTCGCAGAAGCGCTGGCCTACAGTCAATCACTTCACGCGAGTAAACACGTTCAGAAATCGTCTATTGCCAACGCGGATGCAACGGTGCGAGCGGTGGCGGCAAGGCAACGCCAAATTGACCAAGATGTCGAGCGATTTAATGCACTGATTGCCAAAGGCAGTGCGCCACGTCAAGTGCTGGATAAATTACAAGCCGAATCACAACAAGCGACCGCCGAGCTTCATGGCTCACAAGCGGCCGCCGATGCACAGCAAAAAAAGCTCAGTAGCTTTGATAGTGACATTGACCAAGCGCAGGCGCGTATTGCGCAGGCGCAAGCACAAGTTGAACTTGCGCTGCTTGATCTTGATTATACGCAAATTCGTGCACCTTCTGACGGCGTCATTGGACATCGTAGCGTGCAAATAGGCCAACTGGTTCGCCCAGGGATTAACTTAGCGTATTTAGTGAGTCAACACCCTATTTGGGTCGAAGCGAATTTTAAAGAAANNACCCGTGACCATTCATGTAGATGCTTACCCTAACGTCGCTTTTACCGGCAAAGTAGACAGTTTTTCACCGGCCAGTGGTGCAGAATTTAGTTTGCTGCCGCCCGAAAATGCGACCGGTAATTTCACCAAAATTGTGCGGCGTGTCCCCGTTAAAATTACAGTCGATGAAACGCCCAATACAGCACTGTTAAAATCGGGATTGTCTGTTAGCGTCAAAGTGCTTGTCAAACCGCTATGATGCCTGAGCACAAAACCGAGCGCGTTCTCACCACGGGTGAATGGATTGGCTTTTTTAGCATGGCTGTTGGTGTCTTTATGGCGGTGCTGGATATTCAAATTGTGGCAAGCTCTCTGCAAGAAATCCAAGCGGGCCTCTCAGCCACACAGGACGAAATTGCATGGGTGCAAACGTCTTATCTTATTGCAGAAGTCATTATTATTCCACTCTCAGGCTGGCTGGGTCGAGTATTTTCAACGCGTTATTTATATACCCTTTCCACTGGCGGCTTTACACTCGCCAGCCTTGCCTGTGCGTTTGCGTGGAATTTGCCGTCGATGATTATGTTTCGGTGTATTCAAGGTTTTTTTGGTGGCGCGATGATTCCCATGACCTTCACCATTATTTTCATTTTGTTTCCACCTCGACTTCAACCGACCATGAGCATTGTGCTTGGCTTAATTGTCACGATGGCGCCCACGATTGGGCCTGTGCTTGGGGGATATTTAACCGATGCGTATAGTTGGCAACTACTCTTTCTAATCAATATCCTACCCGGTTTTATCGTTTGTTTTTTGGTATTTAATTTTCTCGACATTGACAAACCTAACTGGGCGCTTTTACAGAAAATTGATTTTATTGGCATTGCTTTAATTGCTATTTTTCTGGGCGCATTGCAATTTGTACTTGAAGAAGGCTCAAAAAATCAATGGTTTGAAGATGATGAAATTCTCGTGTTTACTTTTGTGGCGGTCACGAGCGGCGTAGCGATGCTGTGGTGGGAATTAGTCAATCCACACCCTATTATTGACTTATATGCGTTTAAAAATCGAAATTTTACGATTGGCTGTGTGTACAGTTTTATTTTAGGCATTGGACTCTATACCATCATTTATTTAACACCTATTTATCTCGCCAGTGTGAAGGGCTTAAACAGTTTGCAAATTGGCTATTATTTAATGGTTGTGGGACTGTTTCAGCTGGTGTCAGCCTTTATTGCTGGACCGCTTGAAAAGAAAATAGATTTGAGAGTGATGTTGTGTTTAGGATTTAGCTTATTTGCATTGGGTTCATGGCTTAATGGACAATTAACAGCCGAATCAGGCTATTGGGATTTTTTCATTCCACAAGCCATACGCGGTAGCGCCTTGATGCTCTGTTTTCTTCCTATTAACACGCTCACACTGGGACTTTTACCCATTGAAGAAGTGAAAAATGCGAGTGGCCTCTACAATTTGATGCGCAATTTGGGCGGCGCGATGGGGCTAGCGATTGCAAATACGCTCATTTTACATTTAAACAAAAGCCATTACGCGCAGTTGCGCGATGCAATCAGCGCAACGGACGAGGATACGCAGTTATTTTTGCTTGGCATCACGCAACACATTGATGAAGCGACCTTAGACAATCCGCAAATAGCGGCGGTGAAACAATTAAGCGCTCTGGCTTGGCGGGAAGCAGATGTGATGACATTTAACAATTTGTTTCAATATATTTCACTGATTTTTTTTAGCGCCCTGCTCATTGCACCGTTACTCAAAAAAGTACAATCAAAAAGCGTGGGCCCACATCTGGAGTAAGCGTTCAATCCCCTCTGTCCCCTTTAGGACCTCTATCGCCTTTGGGGCCAGAATCCCCTTTCATTCCTCGCTCTCCTTTCAATCCCGTATCACCCTTGATACCGCGATCACCTTGCGCCCCAGTATCCCCTTTTTGACCGACGTCGCCTTTAGGCCCCGTTTCGCCTTTCATGCCTTGATCGCCTTTTGATCCGCTGTCCCCCTTAAGCCCAAGATCACCTTTACTTCCTAACTCGCCGTTGATGCCTTTTTCACCTCTGACCCCCGGATC
>DPKY01000008.1 GCA_003542275.1 Methylococcaceae bacterium
ACCCCATTGCAGGGTTATGTATTATCGAACCAACCGTGTTTGGCGATTCGCGCGGCTTTTTTATGGAAAGTTTTAATCAAAAAGCGTTTCAGCAGGCCACAGGGCTTGACGTCACGTTTGTACAAGACAATCACTCTCGCTCAAGTGAAGGCGTTTTGCGGGGGTTGCATTATCAAATTCAGCAGCCACAAGGAAAATTAGTGCGTGTCACCAGCGGGCGTGTTTTTGATGTCGCGGTGGATGTGCGTCGCGCATCACCCACTTTTGGGCATTGGCACGGCGTTGAACTCAGTGATGAAAATCATCGTCAGTTTTGGGTGCCTGCGGGGTTTGCGCATGGCTTTTTGGTGTTGTCGAAAACGGCGGATTTTCTTTATAAAACAACGGATTATTATGCGCCCGAGTTTGAGTGTTGCATTCGCTTTGATGATCCAGATATTGGCATTGCTTGGCCACTTCATGGTGAGCCTATTTTGTCGCTCAAAGATCAGCAAGGCCTTGCATTACACGAGGCGCAGGTATTTGAATGAAAATTTTATTACTCGGCAAAAATGGACAAGTTGGCTGGGAATTAGCACGCACTCTATTGCCTTTGGGTGAACTGATTTCGCTTGACCGGCAACAGCTTGATTTTTCAAATACGGCTGCATTGCCTGAAGCCATCGCGTCCATCCGTCCTAACATGATTATCAACGCGGTGGCGTATACGGCCGTTGATAAAGCAGAAAGTGAGCGTGACAAAGCGTTTTTGTGCAATGCCCACGCTGTTGAGGTGATTGCGCAAGAAGCAAAAAAAGTGGGCGCATTGCTGATTCATTATTCGACAGATTATGTGTTTGATGGCACCAAAGACACGCCTTATCTTGAAGAGGATACGCCTCATCCTCTCAATGTGTACGGTGAAAGTAAACTAGCCGGTGAAGCGGCGATTATGGCCAGTGGCGTTGAGTATTTAATTTTGCGCACCACGTGGGTGTTCGCCTCACGCGGGCAAAATTTTCTGAAAACGATGTTGCGTCTTGCCGCTGAAAGGGAGTCGCTCTCGATTGTGTCCGATCAAATCGGCGCGCCAACATGGGCGCGAGTGATTGCACAAACAACGGCACATATTGTGCAACAGGTACAACGCGAGCGGGCGGAAAAGACGTTTGAATCGGGCATTTTTCATCTCACTAGCGCAGGTGACACCTCGTGGCATGGTTTTGCACAAAAAATTGTAGAGGTGGCTAGTGCCCAGCGTGCGCTCACACTGCGCTCTCTGACACCTATTCGCACCTCACAATACCCAACGCCTGCTCAGCGTCCGCACAATTCACGCCTTTGCACGAATAAATTAACAGCGCGTTTTGGGCTTGTCATGCCTGCGTGGGACGTGTCTCTTGAACTTTGTATGGAAGAATTATGTTGAAAATTTTAATTACAGGCGGCGCGGGCTTTATCGGCTCTGCGTTAATTCGTTATTTACTCAGTGACACCGCGCATAGCGTGGTGAATGTGGATAAACTCACTTATGCTGGCAATTTAGAATCGCTCGAGAGTGTGGCGGGCAATGCGCGGTATGTCTTTGAGCGCGTGGATATTTGTGATGGGCCGGCGCTTGCGCGATTGTTTGCCACGCACGCGCCTGATGCGGTCATGCACCTTGCTGCCGAATCGCACGTTGATCGTTCCATTGACAGTCCCGCTGCGTTTATTGAAACCAATATCGTGGGCACTTATACCCTGCTCGAAGCCGCGCGGCATTATTGGTCACAACTGGCCGATGAAAAAAAATCACGCTTTCGGTTTCATCATATTTCAACCGATGAAGTGTTTGGCGACTTGCATGGCACGCAGGCGCTGTTTACCGAAACGACCCCGTATGCACCCAGTTCACCTTACTCAGCGTCAAAAGCCAGCTCAGACCATCTTGTGCGAGCATGGCAACGCACGTTTGGCTTACCGGTGATAGTGACAAATTGCTCTAATAATTATGGGCCGTTTCAATTTCCTGAAAAACTCATTCCCGTGATAATTTTAAATGCGCTTGCAGGCAAAGCGCTGCCTGTTTACGGCAATGGGCAGCAAATTCGAGATTGGCTCTATGTTGACGATCATGCGCGGGCGCTACTGACGGTGCTAGAGCATGGTGTTATTGGGGACACTTACAATATTGGCGGCCATAATGAAAAAACCAATTTGACCGTTGTGCAAACTCTTTGCGCGATTTTAGAGGAATTAAAACCTGAAAAACCCAGTCACATCAAACAGTACGCGGATTTGATGACTTATGTAACCGATCGCCCTGGCCATGATGTGCGTTACGCCATCGACGCGAGCAAAATCGCTCGAGAATTACACTGGACGCCCAAAGAAACCTTTGAAACGGGGCTGAAAAAAACGGTGCAATGGTATTTAGAACACCTTGAATGGTGTGCGCATATTCAAGATGGACGCTACCAAGCTGGCCTACACTAATTTTGCGCCAGCAGTGTGTCAAGTTTACCCGCTTGATTGAGCGCGTTTAAGTCATCAAACCCGCCCACGTGCAAATCACCAATGTAAATTTGTGGGACAGTTCGGCGGCGGGTTTTTTGCATCATTTCCTCGCGCATTCCCGCTTGTTCATCTACATTGATTTCCGTGTAAACCGCTTTTTTGCTGTCAAGCAGGCGTTTTGCCATCACGCAGTACCCACAGCGGTGGGCGGTATAAATTAAAATAGCTGGCATGGTATTTTTCCTAGAACAAATGTTTCACTGCATCACGCTCTTGTTTTAATTCGTCTTCGGTCACACGCATACGATGACGACTAAATTCGTTAATCGATAAGCCTTGCACAATGCGCAATTCACCGTCTTCTACGGTCACTGGAAACGAATACATCAAGCCTTTTTCAATGCCATAACTCCCGTCAGACAGCACGCCCATGCTCACCCAATCTTTATCGGGTGTGCCCAGCGTCCACGCCCGCATTTGATCAAGCGCCGCGTTAGCCGCCGAGCCTGCACTCGACTGCCCGCGTGCTTTAATCACCGCCTCACCACGCTCTTGCACGGTGGGAATAAACTCGTTGACAAACCAGCTATTGTCAACCAGTGAGAGCGCCTCTTGCCCGCGTACCGTGGCGTAGTGTAAATCGGGATATTGCGTACTGGAATGATTGCCCCATACGGTCATATTTTTGATATCTGTGGTCAGTACGCCACATTTTTCAGCTAATTGACTAATGGCGCGATTGTGGTCGAGTCGACTCATTGACGAAAAATTCGCGGGCGATAAATCGGGCGCATTTTTGAGCGCAATTAAGGCATTGGTGTTTGCGGGATTGCCCGTCACTAATACTTTTACATTCCGATTTGCCACCGCGTTGAGGGCTTTGCCTTGTGTTGAAAAAATTTCCGCATTCACTTTGAGCAAATCTTTTCTGGCCATGCCCAAGGTGCGAGGGCGTGCCCCAATTAAAAACGCATGGTCCACATTCCTAAAGGCAACCAGTGGATCATCGGTCATGAAAATACCGCGCACAATGGGGCTGGCACAATCATTAAGTTCCATCACAACGCCTTCCAAGGCTGGCATCGCGCTGGGCACTTCAAGTAAATGCAACACAATTGGCTGATCTTTACCAAAAGAATGCCCCGCAGCTAAACGAAAGAGCAACGAATAACTAATTTGTCCTGCTGCGCCGGTGACAGCTATGTGAAGAGGTGCTTTCATTTTTTATCTTTCCTTTGAAACAACGCAACGGGCGTTGTCTAAAAAATAGTGAATTGATCTGTAAAATGCGAAAATCGCTTTGTATTGTTACCATCGTACCATTCATAGGCATCTAAAAACAGGTTCAACATGACCGTTTGCTTTGTTTTATCGGTATAATAAACGCTGTTTTCCTCTTTAAATCTAACCAATACGAGCCTTTCATGAAAAAATTGTTATTTCAATTCGACACCGATGCGCAGCCGTCAACATTTGATGTAGTGGTCGGCTACGATGGCGGTGCCGATCACGTTATCAGCTACGCGGGCCTCACACCCAATAGCATTGCCACGTTAGTAGACGGTACGATTTTCACCCGCGCCCCAAAAGATAAAAAAAATACGGCCATTTTCGTAGGGGGCAGTGATATGGCGGCAGGTGAGGCATTATTTACCGCTGTCAATCAACATTTTTTCCCCGGCTTTCGTGTATCGGTGATGCTCGATAGCAACGGCAGTAATACCACCGCCGCCGCGTGCGTGGCAAAATTGGCGTCAAGTGGCTCACTGGCGGGGAAAAAAGCGGTCATTTTAGCGGGAACGGGGCCTGTTGGACAACGTGCAGGCGCCATGTTAGCGTTAGAAGGTGCGGAGGTCACCATTACCTCACGCCAACTCTGGAACGCAGAGAAAGTGTGTGAAGCCATGCAAAAACGCTTTAATGTCAGCGTTCATGCAAAAGCAGCCGCCGATATGGACGCGCGGGCACACGCGATTGAAGAGGCAAACATCGTTGTGGCAACAGGTGCCACTGGCATTGAACTACTCAAACCTGAACATTGGCAAGACAATGCTGCCTTAGAATTACTCGCTGACGCTAATGCTACGCCACCACTGGGCATTGGTGGTATTGACATGATGGATAAGGGCGACATTCGTCATGGCAAAATTGTGTGGGGAGCGATTGGTTTTGGCGCATTAAAATTAGCGCTGCATCGCGCCTGTATTGCGAAATTATTTGAAGATAATAAACAAGTGCTCGATGCCGAAGCCATTTTTGCCTTAGCCAAAGAGATGGCATGAACCGCGACACCTTACGCGAAGATGCGCAGGTGATTTTTCAAGCTGGCGTCGCGGCTGCTGACCCTTATTTGGCTGTGAAGCGTCATTTTCAGGCGCATTCAGGCGTCTTGTCGGCTTATTCTACCGTTCATCTCATCGCTTTTGGCAAAGCCGCTTGCGCGATGGTAGAGGCGGCGCAAGAAATGCTCCCCGTTTCGCAACGCGGGCAAGCGCTGGCGGTGACCAATTATGAAAATGTACGCACCGTGCCCCATGTTGACGTACTGGGCGCTGCTCACCCGTTGCCTGATGCGCAAGGCTTTTTGGCGGCTGAAAAAGTGATCGCTTTAGCGCAACAAGCACAGGCAACGCAATGCGTGCTGGTGTTAATTAGCGGCGGTGGCTCGGCGTTACTGCCTTCCCCTGCGGTGGGACTTACCCTTGAAGAAAAAATAATCACCACCAATGTACTACTATCCTCTGGCGCCACCATTCAAGAAATGAATTGTGTTCGCAAGCATCTCTCACAGATAAAAGGCGGGGGATTGGCCAAGTTTATTGCACCAGCGGCGTGTTATGCACTGATATTATCGGATGTACTCGATGATGATTTAAGCGTGATTGCCAGTGGTACGACGGTGGGCGATAACACGACATTTTTAGATGCGGTGGTGATTTTAAAAAATAAACGTATCTGGGACGTTTTGCCCGCGCCTGTTAAACATCATTTAGAACAGGGGGTACAAGGCCACATTGCTGAAACGCCAAAGCCACACGATAAGCTCTTTGAGCGCGTGACCAATACGCTTATAGGCAGTAACATTGTCAGTGTTAACGCAATGGTGTCCATGGCGCAGCAATTAGGGTATCACACCATTTGCTATCAACACCCGTTATGCGGTGAGGCGCGAGATGTCGCTGTTGCGTGGGTTGAATGGTTAAATACGCTGTCTGCTGACGTTAGGCAAGGTGAGATAAAACGCCTCGCGGTTTTAACTGGCGGCGAAACAACTGTAACACTTAAGGGTACAGGGCAGGGTGGGCGTAATCAGGAAATGGCACTGGCGTTTGCGATAGCATCTCAACAGCTTATGTTAGAGGGAAAATGGCTGTTTTTAAGCGCGGGTACCGATGGCATTGATGGATGCAGTCCCGCAGCGGGTGGTATAGTCAATGCGCAAACGCTCTCGCGTATTGAAGCGGCGCAATTAAGTCCACAAGCCTTACTCAACAACAACGATTCGTATCATGCGCTTAGTATTGCGGGCGATGTGCTCGTTACAGGTGCAACGGGGACAAACGTGGCGGATTTGCAAGTTTTCTTATTTGAAGCAGGCGCGTAAAACATTTACTTTTATCTAGTTATCTCATTCTTTTTTGATTAAACCTTGGTGATAAACGCATTATGAATACACAAAAAATTGGTTTTATTGGTGGCGGCAATATGGCAACGAGTTTGCTTAGGGGGTTAATTACCAGCGGCCATTCACCTGGACAAATTTGGGTGTCAGATACCAATCACGACACACTCGCTTATCTGTCTGCGCAGTTTGGTGTGAATGTCAGCAGCGAAAATAACGAGGTGGCCAGTGAGGTGGATGTCATTGTTTTAGCGGTCAAGCCGCAAATTCTCAAAAGTGTCGCGCAACAAATCGCGCCGATTGTGGAAGAAAATAAAGCGTTAGTTGTGTCCATTGCCGCTGGCGTTTCACAGGCCAGTTTGCAGGCATGGCTAGGCGAGCATTGCGCGGTTGTGCGTTGTATGCCCAATACACCTGCCTTGGTGTTGACCGGTGCAACGGGACTTCATGCGAATGTGAATGTGTCTGAATCACAGCGTGATTTAGCTGAAAATATTCTACGCGCCGTAGGCATTGCCTTGTGGGTGCAAACCGAAAGTGAGCTTGATGCGGTAACGGCCGTTTCGGGAAGTGGCCCTGCGTATTATTTTTTGCTGATGGAGGCGATGGAAAAAGCCGCTGTGGAACTGGGGCTTTGCGAGCAAACCGCGCAATTATTGGTGCAACAAACGGCACTGGGCGCAGCAAAAATTGCGTTGGAATCACAAGAGTCGCCTCAATCGTTGCGTCAGCGCGTCACCTCGCCTAATGGCACCACACAAAAAGCGATTGACACTTTTCAAGAGGGTGGATTTTTAGAGCTTGTCTCAAAAGCACTCCACGCCGCGCGAGACCGCTCGGTGGAATTATCAAAACAAGCAGGGTGAAACTAACATGGGCATGAATTATTTTACCAATCCAGTGATTTTTATTGTCGACAGCGTTTTTTCGTTTTACATCATTGCGGTATTTTTGCGTTTTTTATTGCAATGGTGTCGCGCGGATTTTCGCAATCCGATGTCAACATTTTTGATTGCTATCACCCATCCGCCGCTTAAAATACTGCGCCGCATAGTGCCCCCCATGGGCAATATTGACACCGCGTCACTGGTATTTTTGTTTGTTTTACAGCTGGCGGCGGATATGCTTTTGGGCTATTTACAAGGCATCATGTCATGGAA
>DPKY01000058.1 GCA_003542275.1 Methylococcaceae bacterium
CGGTCGGTGCGCCAATCTTTAGCCATTTCTACCGCAGCACGTGTTAAATTGCCACGATGCTTCTCGAGTTTGCCTTCAAAATGCTCAAACAACGTAAACGCATCAGCGGTTGCGCCAGCAAAGCCAGCTAGCACTTTATCATGGTAAATTCGACGCACTTTACGCGCATTGCCTTTCATGACCGTATTACCCAACGTGACCTGCCCGTCACCGCCAATAACAACTTTCCCGTCACGCCGTACTGAAAGTATCGTGGTTCCTCTGAACACAGCTCTCTCCAAATAAAAAAAACGCCATTTTATCAGTAAAATGGCGATCAACACGCAAACTCACGTAAATTCTAGGAAAAACAATCCGTTTTCCACTCACATAACGTGTTTTTAACCCGTAAATAATTCAAAATCGTCTTTACCCACGCCGCAATCTGGGCAGCGCCAATCATCAGGAATGTCTTTCCAAAGCGTGCCGGGGGCAATATCGCTATCCGGATCGCCTAAAGCTTCATCGTAAATATAATCACAAACCGTACATTGGTATTTTTTATAAGCAGACATATACTATTCCTTGAAGATTGATTTTATTTGTCTTAATTGATTGAATTTAAATAAAAAAACAGGGTAACACGCAATATAAACGCCCAGATGAATTGCGTTCACTGAGCGTTTCTTTTGAAAATCAATGCCGATGCAACGTGTTATTTTGTCATTTCCAGCACTTTTTGCGCGTCTTCAACGCTCGTTTGAGCGCCTTGCACTTGCTCTTGCGCGGCTTTTTGTTTTTCTTCAGCCGCTTTTTGTCGTGCGGCAGCTTTTTTGGCTAGCGCCGCCTTTTGCTCTGCGGCTTGACGCGCTGCTGTGCTGCCCGTTTCCATGCCTTCAGCATGAAGTGTGACAGGCAACAGTGCTAACGATACGGCGCAAACTAGGATGGATAACATCTGTTTTTTGAATTGAATTTCTAACATACTCACCTCGTTAAATATAAAGAATGCAGTTTAATGTAGCGTTTAACGCCCACTTTTTGAGCGAAACACATGGGTTAATGAATGTGTACTTCGCGTGATTTTGCCACGTCACTTCTCAACAGCGTGTACTTATCAGCAGGCGCACCTTTCATTTGAGAGCCATCGCTGTTAACTTGAATGAGCGCATTGTCATCTTTGATGAGGTATTTGCGCTGAGAACCGTCTTTATTTGACGTGAGCACCAGTGTTTTTGTCTCCTCGTTCCAGTCATATTTTCCTTTTTCAAAATATTCACGGGCCGATTCTTTGGTGTACTGGGTCACTAAAAGATAATTTGTATTATGCTTAAGCGACAACGTGGTTTTCACGCCAAGGCAATCAGCACAGGGCAAAAAACCATAATACACACCACGGTATTCTTGACTTTTATCGCCGTGGTTGCTGTGATCGATGCTTAAATTGCCTTCCTGCATGAGAGTGCTCGCCCGCGAGCGCAAATAACTCTCCTGCATTTCGCGGTCACTTGCCGCCATTGAAGGCATACTCGCAAAGAAAAATAAAATAGCGAAAAGAATCAACGCCAAAGGATATTCAACATCTAATTGCTTTTTTGCGTCCACTTTTTTTACTGATACATTCATAGCAACATCTCCAAAGTAGGTTAGAGAGTAAATTATTTTTGTTTTTGTGGGTTGCTCACAACTTGGCATTACGCCATGTTTTCAACAACTACCCACTATAATACTATGAAATTATTTTTTTATAAAAAAAACATTCAGCCAAACCGCTACCCAATCGATACATCGCCATTCAACGCTATCTCACTCACGCAAGAAAAAACTAAAACGACAACCGTGCAGAGGTTGCAACAGCCACTTTACTGCCAAAATTTTCATCGTCCGTGCCCATCAGCAAGCGCCCGCCAACAAACGTCAAGCCTTCAATCTTGACATTGTCATATTGCGCCGCTATCGGCCACGCGTCGTGGACAACCCAGTGCTCTCCCGCTTTATCTTCAACAAATTGCCCCAAATTGTATAGTGCTGAATGAAATACGCCATTATCTCCGGGGTCACTTACCGCACTCACCCAAAGCTGCCCCTGCTCGTCGATAGCCATGTCACTGATTGAACGGCGATGCGCATTAGGATAAGGGGCAAAAAATGCCATCGTATTTTCTGATAATGAAACGTGGTTGTTTTGCACATCGAGCGTCCCCCATGATACCTGTGCAGGCCTTTCATCATCGCCGCGTTCAGCCCAAACAAGCACGGTATGCACCGCGCCTTGAAAAATCGCTACACTCTCTATGTTGCTGTGCGCGGTTGCATTCGGCAACGCAAATTGCGCTAATACATCACACTGCTTGCCGTTAACACGAATGCGCGTAAGACGCCCTTGACTTTCCAGCAGCAAAAACGTGTTGGGTACGCTTGGCAGCGCAACAATCCCCTCTAAGTCAATCGTAAACGGCAAACGACACCCAGTCATGTCTTGTAAATGTGGCGGCGTATCTTGCGACCACGAGAGCAGGCTCACTCTTGGCTCATGTGCTTTTTTGTTATCATGCACCACTAAAAAATGCGTTTTGTCCAATGCGGCAATGCCGCTGATGCCCACTGTTTTTTCTGTGCCCACCACCTGCCAATCAACCGTAGGAGATTGATAGTAACACCCGACAAGCAACATAAAAAAGAGAATGTAAAAAGTGTTATATTTCATGAGAGAGAATGAATTTTTAGCTATAATCGCACACTATTGTGTCGTGACGACCGCCTCATTGCAAATACAACACCGGTCAATTTTTCCCTTCACCTCTAAAACGAAACCCCACATTATGTCAGAAAACAACGCTATTGCTCATGCTACCCCGTCCTCTCGTTTTGAAACGCGTTGCGGCGTGATCATTGCCATTTTTGCCGCGCTGATGGCCATTACAGACTTACTGGCAAGTAAATACGATGCCGATGAAATTATTGGCACCAATGATAAAGCCATGGCTTATGCGTGGTATCAATCTAAAAGCATCAAAGAAACACTCGTACAAGGTGAAATATCGCTACTCACCAGCTTAAAAGAGGCACAGGCTATTCAAAAAGAGGCCATGGCCGCCATCGACAATCATCTCCTGGATTTAACGAAAAAAACCGTGCAATACAAAAAAGAAAAAGATGAAATTCTGCGTGGTTCAAAAGCCGTTGGAAAAGAAAACTGGGTGCAAGATGTCAATGGAGAATACGGTCTTGTGATTGGTGCAAATGAAATTGAAGCAAAATTAACCGTTTTATCTACCGCAGGCGACCGTTTTGACATGGCTATTTTGCTCTATCAAATTTGTTTGGTGCTAGGCGCGGTGAGTTTAGTGTTGCAAAAATCCCGTTTACAACATAATTTTTTTCGTGGCATGGTCACATTAGGTGTGCTTGGCAGTGGCCTTTCTTTATGGGCTTTTTGCATGATTCAAAACAACATGGTCTAATCGTTCACAAAAAACGGTATAGTTATGATTACATCAACGCGCTCAATTTAGGCTTAGCACATGACACAACTTAGAAAATCCATCCCCAATGATAAACGTGCGTTTTTTCGCATCTACGACGACATCAATTTGTCTTATAAACGCGTTGACGAAGCGCAAACGCAGCAGCCCATTGTAGCAGAATCAAATTTGCTTGATAGCTGTTCGCTGTCCTCTGCACTGGGGTTAATTGACAAGGAACTCCATATTCTTCATGAAAAATTAGGCAAAATACACCCCGATTTTGCGGATTATCTCAAACTATTGGATATTAAATTAAATTTACTTGCCAGCACCGTGGTCAGCATAGCCGGCGATGAGACAGAAAAAAATCAAACACGTCATGCAAACATCAGCGTATCCGGCATTGGGTTTGACTGCGACGAATGGCTTGAGATTGGCGACTGTATTGAAATCACCATTCTGCTAGTACAAAGCACTGCAGTGATGACCGCTTATGCCAAAATTATTCATCATTTTCACTATACCGATCCCGACAGTCCTTATCCTTACTTCATCGGCGCGTCATTTATGAATATGAAAGAAACCGATTCGGAGCTTTTGAGCGCACATATTGCCAAAAAACAACTTCAGCAAATTCGCCAACACAAAGAAGCCTCGCAAGCCTCATGACAATCGCTAACACGCTCGATAAACAGCGTATTACATCAGCGCTAACCCAAAATTGCGCGGCGTTGATGTCAGATTTCACGGTATTTGCGCAAATTGACTCCACCAATGGCTATGTCATGGCGCAAGCACGCAACGCCGCACGATCTGGAACCGTGTGTTTTGCGCAAAGTCAAAGTGCCGGAAAAGGACGACAAGGTCGGCAATGGATTTCACCACAAGGCGCGAACATTTACGGCTCGTTTCTTTGGCATTTTAGCGATATTTCAACGCTGAATGGATTGAGCCTGGCTATTGGCGTAGGTGTGGTGCGCGTGCTCAAAAAATATGGCGTGACGGTTAATTTAAAATGGCCCAATGATATTTACTGCGATGCAAAAAAATTAGGTGGCATTTTAATTGAAGTGACCGCCTGCGCTGATGGCCGCAATGCCGCCGTTATTGGATTAGGTTTAAATGTCAATCTGCCACCTAACATCGATGGCATTACGCAGGCGTATACGGATTTACACCGCATTGCACCCACGGTCACATTTTCGCGCAACACGTTAATTGCCCACTTGCTCAACGAACTACTGCCCCTCACCGCGACATTTGAAGCGCAAGGATTAGCGGCGTATGTCGATGAATGGCGCAGCTATGATTGCTTGCTCGGAAAAAGCGTCACAGTATACGCGGGAAAACAAGCGATACACGGCACAGTACAAGGCATTGACGATAACGGTTTACTCAAATTGCAACACGCCAACGGCGAAGAAAGTGTTTTTGCCTCCGGTGAGGTGAGCTTTAGTCCATGAATCTGTTAATTGATTTGGGCAATAGCCGCCTAAAATGGGCGCTTTACGACAAACTCGCCCTCGTCAAACAAGGCGAAAGCCTCACGCACGCAGAGTTAACGCCGCAGCGTCTAACCGCATTGTGGCAATCGCTACAACCTCAAAAAATTGGCCTCTCTTGTGTGGGCAACACGCATCTACTCGATAGCATCAAATCGGTCATTGTGTCTTTGTGGGGAAACCAAATTATCTGTCACCATGCCGCCACGCAAGCCTCTTCTTTCGCCGATGATGGCACCACCAAGAAAGTCAGCCACATTGCCGTTCACTTTTAACGTGCCGCCGGCCATGCCGCTTGCAGCAAAGTCTAAGGCGTTGCCATTGAGAGTGATTTCGCCGTTACGCATTTGGAAAGCAAGGTAGTTGCCTGCATTGCCTTCAATGGTGATGCTGCCTGTTTTCATTTGGCTGCCGATGTAGTCTAATTTGTCGCTACTGTTTTTGAATACGATATTGCTTGCATCATTGCCAGTAATGTCAAAAGCCTCGTCGGCACGGATTTGTTGTTTGCCATACCACATTAGGGTTGCAGCAATGTCTTTGGCATTTTTTTCAGCCAGTGCATCAGGCGTGAGTGGTGAAACGTCTAGCCGTTGTGCTAAGTCTTTTTTTAGTGTGAAGGTGAGGGCGCTCATGCTATTTCTCCCAAACTTTTGTCGTTCATAATTTCGCGCAAGTGATATTGGAATTGGCCTAGTTTTCCGCCGTAATTACCCGCGGAAATACGCTTAATGCCGTTGGCTGAACCCAGCTCGCAAGCGGCTTTAATGCCCACATAGGTCGCTTTGCGACTATCTGCATCGGTGAGGCCATCAATCACAATCTCCATCACAGATTCAATTTCTGGAGAGAGTTGCGTGTTGGTTAAGCCTTTGAGCGTTGGGCAGAATGCATCGTTAGTTGAAGCAAACATAGTTTTGTATTTAGAACCTACTTTCGAGCCAGAGCGCACCACGCCACCAGGGAATGGCATGATGACGTTAGGCACTTTTTTCATGGCTTCAATGGCTGCCTCGCAGGCTGCTAAAGCCTGTGGTTGCGATTCTGCTAATACCAAGAAGTTACCACCACCCACAGCGCGTACCATGCCTGTGGTTTCTTCAGTGATAAATTCGCCGTCCATCACGGGCACGCGCCAGTAGCGCTTGCCGCCGAATTGTTTGGAGATTTGAAAGCCGTCACCAAAGAAGCGTAAGTGCTTGCCAAGATTGATGCGTTCGTTGCCTTCAATGCCAGAAAAAGCGGCCGCAGTCGGGCAAGTAAGAATGGTTTGTCCCATGC
>DPKY01000279.1 GCA_003542275.1 Methylococcaceae bacterium
TGCTCACACACTCACACGTTGGCTTTCAACCCAAAAGTGCTTTTTTAATTCAAGTTGGCCACACGACAATGGGGATTTTCTCGCTCATTTTGGCGTGCGGGCGTTGGCTTGAATTAAAACTTGACGGTAAAAAACGCGCCTTAGCAGGCTTTATTTCCGTCGCGGCGTTGTTTCAAATAGGCATTATTTTAATGTTCTATCGTGAACCACTGTATTAGTCACCTTTTTATTTTGGACTTATGAAAACAACGTCACCCCGCCTTGCATGGGCTATCACAGGCTCGGGGCATTATATTGAAGAATGCGTTGACTTTTTACTCACGCTTGATTGCGTGGATTTATACGTCAGTCAAGCCGGTGAGGAAGTGCTAAACATGTATGGCATTGCACTCGCTGACCTGCGGGAGAAAATGCCTGTCTACCGCGATAAAACGGCTTCTTGCCCGCCTGTTGGGCTATTTTACAAAAATTATTACCACACGTTTGTCCTCGCACCCGCCACATCAAACACGATTGCAAAATGCGTGCTGGGCATTGCTGACTCACTGGTAACCAATTTGTATTCACAAGCGGGAAAATGTCGCGTCCCTAGCATTGTCTACCCCTGCGATATTGCCCCCGAAATGGAAACCACCGCGCCCAGCGGCAAAGTGATGGTCTATCCGCGTAAAATTGATTTGGACGGTACCGCAAAATTGCGTGAGTTTGCGTATACGCAAGTGGTTGACAATGTCGACGCCTTGATTGTTGCCGTTCAAAACCGCTTAGGTAGCCTGTAAATTTGTCACAAAACGGTCACCATACGGCGTGTTTTCCTGCGCTAAAATCGTCGTTTTCATCAAAATCAAGGACATCAACACCATGTTTCGCCCGATACAGGCTTATTGCACCACGCTCACACAGCAATTTGACCGCATTTCTGCTCCTCGACAATCGCTGTTAATGACGTTAAGTGATTATATTGCTGCGCAACAAACGAGCAATTTACTGTTTATCTGTACGCACAATTCTCGACGTAGCCATTTTGGACAAATTTGGGCCGCCGTAGCCGCTCATTTTTTTGGCCTCAACGCTGTACACACCTTTTTCNNTAGGCTTCAACACTGTACACACCTTTTCTGGCGGCACAGAAACGACTTGTTTCCATCACAATGCCATCGCGTCGCTCATCGCAATAGGCTTTGACATCAGCGCCACTACGCAAACCAGTAATCCCCTCTACAACGTTAAATTTGGCGAGGCCCAACACATGACGTGTTTTTCAAAACGCTACGATGATGAGGTAAACCCACAGAAAGACTTTGCCGCCATTATGACCTGTTCACAAGCAGAACAAGATTGCCCCGTCATTTTCGGCGCAGACAAACGNNCAAGAAGCCTACCGCGCACGATGTGAACAAATTGCCCTTGAAATGCTCTTCGTTTTTGCTCAACAACGCTCATAATCAATCATGACCACCCAAACAAAAAAACTCGCTTTTTTAGAGCGTTTTCTTACGCTGTGGATTTTTTTAGCTATGTTATCTGGCGTGAGTATCGGGTATTTTTTACCTGAAAGCAGCGCCTTAGTAGATTCACTCTCACAAGGCACAACCAATATCCCACTGGCAGTGGGCTTGATTTTGATGATGTATCCGCCCTTAGCGAAAGTGGATTACGGCAAAATACACATCGTGTTTAGCAATATAAAATTACTGAGCGTCACCTTGTTTTTAATTTGGGTGATTGCGCCATGTCTCATGTTTGGTTTAGCGCTACTTTTTTTTCATAATCAACCTGCGTACATGACCGGACTGATTTTAATTGGCATTGCGCCTTGCATTGCAATGGTGATTGTTTGGAGTGAACTGGCTGGTGGCAGTAGAGAATACACCGCTGGCCTTGTTGCCATTAACAGCGTCTTGCAAATGCTGCTCTATAGCGTCTATGCGTATTTTTTCATCACATGGCTTCCCCCTCTGCTCGGGCTTGCCCATCTTGAAATCACTCTCACCATCACGCAAGTGGCGCAAAGTGTGCTGATATACCTTGGCATTCCCTTTTTTGCCGGCATGGTCAGTCGATTTGCGCTGATTAAATACAAAGGCGCAACGTGGTATGAACACGTTTACCTTCCCTTTATTTCTCCCATGACGTTAATTGCACTGTTTTTTACCATTGTATTGATGTTTAGTTTAAAAGGTGCGTTAATTGTTCAGCTACCTTTAGAGGTTGTGCATATCGCCATCCCGCTCACGCTCTATTTTGTTATCATGTTTTTGGGGAGTTTTTTTATTGCACGTTATTTTGAGCAGAACTATAGTAAAATCATCGCTGTCGCGTTTACCGCCACTGGGAATAATTTTGAGCTGGCTATTGCGGTCGCCATTGGTGTTTTTGGCATAAATAGTCACCAAGCCTTTGCGGGCGTCGTTGGGCCTCTGGTTGAAGTTCCCGTGTTAGTGTCACTGGTTAGCCTCGCCTTTGGCCTAAAAAAATTTTATCGTCTTAAGTAATTCATGACAGAACATCTCTTATTTTTAACGGGTTCACTTGCTGAAAAACAACTGCGTAGCGTTTTGGAAAAAATGCAACCCGACTTTACCTACACCGTTCACCAACTCGGCCTCAAAGTGGCGGCGTTGATGACCACACAAATGATTGAGCGGCGGTTGCATGACACATTTGGCGCAACGAAAATTATTTTGCCCGGCAGATGCCGTGGCGATGTTAACGCCTTGTCTGAGAAACTAGGCATTCCCGTCATACGCGCCACAGAGGAAGTCAAAGATTTGCCGACATTTTTTGGTAAAAAGGTGCAACGCGCTGATTTAACGCGTTATAGCGTTAAAATTTTTGCTGAAATTACCGATGCCCCTAATTTATCCGTAGACGATATCGTTAACCGTGCGCAGTATTATCGTCATTGTGGCGCGAATGTGATTGATTTGGGTTGCCTGCCCAGCACGCCTTTTCCGCATTTAGAAGACGCCATTAACGCCCTCAAAAAAGCCGATTTTCTCGTTAGCCTCGATTCACTTGACAGTAACGATTTACTACGCGGCGGGAAAGCGGGGGCGGATTATTTACTTAGTTTACAAGAAGACAGCCTTTGGATTGCCGATGAAGTGGCGTCAATTCCCATTTTAATTCCCCAAAAACATGAAGATTTAGCTTCACTTGACCGCGCTATTGCGCAGATGCAAACGAAAAATCGCCCCTTTATTGTCGATCCGATTTTAGACCCTATTCATTTTGGCTTTACTGCCTCGATTGTGCGCTATCACGACGTGCGCCGGCGCCATCCCGATGTCGAAATGATGCTTGGCGTGGGCAATATCACCGAATTAACCCATGCTGATACAGCGGGCATGAATGCCCTCTTGCTTGGCATTTGCTCAGAACTTAATATCAATCATATTCTGGCCACGCAAGTGAGTGGCCATGCCAGTAGAGCAATAAAAGAAGCCGATGTTGCCCGTCGCATACTCTTTGCCGCAAAAGAGCACGATACACTTCCCAAACATATCGACCCCAGTTTGATGAGCTTACATGAAACCGCGCCTTTTCCTTACTCACTAGATGAAATTGAAGAATTGGCTGCGCAAATTAAAGACCCAAGCTACCGCATTCAAACCAGCCAAGCAGGCCTACACATTTTCAATCGTGACAGCTTCCACAGTGCCAGCGACCCTTTTGAACTCTACCCCAAACTCGGCGTTGAACACGACGGTGGCCATGCGTTTTATTTAGGTGTCGAACTCGCCCGTGCTGAAATTGCTTGGCAATTAGGCAAACGTTTTACCCAAGACCAAGCCTTAAATTGGGGATGCGCCGTTGAGTGCGCAGACTCAACGGTGGATTTACATACATTCAAGCCCGCAGGCACCACGCTACAAAAAACACCATGATTCAAGAACTCATCGTCACCACACAAAATTCAGCCGGCCAAGTGCATCTTGCCCCCATGGGGATTCATCTTCATGGTGAAGAGATTCATATCTTGCCTTTTCGTCCTTCAACCACGCTGAGCAATTTACTTGAAACACGCCGTGCGGTGCTTAACTATTGCGATGACGTACGCATCTTTGCAGGTTGCTTAACGGGGCGACGAAACTGGAAAACCCACGACCTTGTTTTAGAAAGCGCCCTCGCGTACAGTGAGGTGGCTTTAGTGCACATAGAAGACGATGCACTACGTCCAAGACTCATTTGCAACATACAACGCACCGTTAATCAATCTCCGTTTAGAGGCTTTAATCGCGCACAATATGCTGTTTTAGAAGCGTCGATTTTAGTGAGCCGTTTATCAATGTTGCCTTTAGAAAAAATTGACAGTGAAATTGCTTATTTACGCATTGGCCTAGAAAAAACAGCTGGCGAGCGTGAACTTGAAGCGTGGGGGTGGTTAATGAGTGAAATTGACGTCTTTAGACAGGAGAAAACGCATGAATAAACTGCTCGCCAGTGTCAAAAATTGGGACGAAGCGCACATTGCCTTCGAGGCGCAAGTGGATATTATTGATTTGAAGCAGCCCGATTTGGGGGCGCTGGGGGCGCTGGACACGGAAACGCTCAGTGACATTGTCAAAAAAATTGATTTTCGCTGCCCTGTTAGCGCCACCATCGGTGATTTGCCCATGGTCGCCGACACAATTTTCAACGCCACGCACGCCACGGCTAAAACAGGGGTGGATTTTGTTAAAATCGGCTTTTTCCCTGAAGGCAACTGGCTTGGTGTGATTGAAAAATTACAGAAATTAACCAGCAAATATCAACTCATCGCCGTGTTATTTGCCGATGAAAACCCCGATATCTCTATCATTTCCGCGCTCAAAGCGCACGGTTTTGCGGGCGTGATGCTTGATACGATGAACAAGCAAAAGGGAAGCCTCGTGCAAGTGATGCCCCTTGAAGCCATTCACGCATTTGTCACACTTGCCAAAAAACACCATTTAATTTGTGGCTTGGCCGGTTCGCTACGCGCTGAAGACATTGCCGCGCTATTGCCCTTTGAAGCAAATTATTTAGGCTTTCGCGGTGCGCTTTGCGCAGACCATCGTCGCACACAAAATCTTTCCCTCAACGCACTCAATCAAATTAAAGCGCGACTTCGGCCTGCAAAAAAGTGAATCAAAAATGAATTTAATGTTAATTTAGACTTAATTTCCTGTAGACTATTTGTGCTTCTGCGCAAGCATAAATGACTTAGGAGATATTATGAAAAAACTTTTTGCTATTGCTGGGCTGGTGGCAACCGCCTATTTACCCGTTACTCATGCACAAGAATTTCAACACGTCCACGCTGAAACACACAATAATGTCGCGTGCGTGAAAACCAATGAAGAAGAAATTAAAGCGTTATTTGATAGATGGAATGCGGCGCTTGCCACATTGAATCCAGATGATGTGACTGAAGAATATGCCAGTGACGCTATTTTATTACCCACGCTCTCTGATATTCCCCGCACAACGCATGAAGAAATCAGAGAATATTTTGTGCACTTTTTAGAAAAGAAACCACAAGGTAAAATCAATATGCGTGTTATCAAGTTAGGTTGTAACACCGCTTCGGATACCGGTCTTTATACCTTTACAATTCACGACAAAAATGGCAAAACAAAAGAAGTGGAAGCACGTTATTCTTTCGTGTATGAATATGACGATGATCAATGGTTAATTGAGCATCACCACTCGTCATTGATGCCCGAGCAACTCACCATTGCGGCAAATGCGTCAAAGAAACATCATGGTGCAAAACATCACGCTACCCACAGTCACCATCACGCGTAATCG
>DPKY01000288.1 GCA_003542275.1 Methylococcaceae bacterium
AAGACTTGTCTTGATATTGCAATTAAGTCATTGACGCAACGCCTGTTTTTTACAAATGTTACATTTGAACATGTTGTTTTTAAGCGACATTCCACGTGAAGTGAGCAGTGATCAATGCTATAGTCACGCCACGTTTTTGAGATCTCGTTTCGCAAAAAATTCATGAAAAATTCTCGCCGATATTTGGAGCTGCTTGCCCCCGCCAAAAATGCTGATTACGGCATTGAGGCGATTAAGCATGGTGCGGATGCTGTTTATATCGGCGGCCCTGCCTATGGGGCCCGTGCGAAAGCTCCGAATACGGTTCAAGACATCGCTAGATTGGCAAGTTACGCGCATCGTTTTAACGCTGAAGTGTTTGTGGCGCTGAACACGATTTTTCATGACAACGAGTTAGAGGGCGCGCGTGAGATTGTCTATCAGCTTTACGATGCAGGCGTGGACGCGCTGATTGTTCAAGATATGGGCTTGCTGGAAATGGATCTGCCACCGATTCAATTGCATGCCAGCACGCAAACCGATATTCGCACCGTTGAAAAGGCCAAATTTCTAGATCAAGTGGGTTTTTCACAAATCGTGTTGGCGCGTGAATTGGATCTTAACACGATTCAAAAAATCGCGGCCGAAACCACCTGCAATTTAGAATTTTTCGTGCATGGCGCTTTGTGCGTCGCCTTCAGTGGACAATGCTTTATCAGTCATGCGCACACAGGCCGCAGTGCCAATCGCGGAGAGTGTGCACAGGAGTGCCGCTTGCCTTACCGTTTGGAAGATGCCCAAGGCCGCGTGATCGGCAATGACAAACATTATTTGTCCTTAAAAGATAACGACCAGAGTGCTAATTTGCGTGCCTTGATTTCGGCGGGAATTAGCTCTTTCAAAATCGAGGGGCGTTATAAAGATTTGCCTTATGTGAAGAATGCAACCGCCCATTACCGTGCGTTAATTGATGAGATTTTGCTGGACATGCCAGCGTATGCCAAAACCTCATCTGGCCTTGTCACCTATAGTTTTACTCCCCAACCTGAAAAAACTTTTAACCGTAGTGCGACGGACTATTTTGTGAATGGACGACAAGCGGATATTGGTGCCTTTGATACACCGAAATTCGCTGGTGAAGAGGTTGGAAAAGTCACAAAAGTGGCGCCCAACTTTTTTGAGGTGGATAGCAAAATCGATCTGCACAACGGAGATGGTTTATGTTTCTTTGATGTGCATAAAGAGTTGGTGGGGATGCGCATTAACACCGTCGAAGGGAATCGACTGTTTCCTAATGAAATGCCGGAAGATATGCGTCGCGGCATGACGGTTTATCGTAATCGCGACCACGCTTTTATGCGCCTCTTAGAAAAAGATTCTGCCACCCGAAAAATTGCGGTGGATATGCGCTTTTATGAAACAACTGATGGTTTTGGGTTCTGCGTGACCGATGAGAATGGGTTGAGCGCAACCGCGCTTTGCCAGCCAGAAAAAACCCCTGCACAAAACCCTGAAAAAGTGGCGGCCAGTTTGCGTGAGAATTTAGGTAAATTAGGCACGACGGATTTTGAGCTTAACGCGTTGGCTGTGGAAATTTCACAGCCTTGGTTTGTGCCAGCCTCTAGCTTGAATGCGTTAAGACGTGATGCGGTTGAACAGCTTGAGCAAACGCGGCAGGTAGGGTATCAACGCCCTGAAAGGCGCACGCCAGGCAATCCGCCAGCCATTTATCCTGAAGATACGCTCACCTATCTTGCTAATGTTTATAACAAAAAGGCACGTGCCTTTTATGAAAAACATGGCGTCAAAATGATTGCGGCGGCTTATGAAGCTAACCAAGAATTAGATGAAGTACCGGTGATGATTACCAAACATTGTTTGCGATTCAGTCACGGCATGTGTCCCAAAGAAGCTAAGGGTGTGATTGGCGTTCAAGGCACAGTCACCGCCGAGCCAATGACGCTGATCAATGGTAACGACAGGTTTACGTTGAAGTTTGATTGCAAGCCTTGCGAAATGCACGTGATGGGCAAAATACGTAAACCTGTTTTGCAAATGCCACCCCCACAGCCCTTGCAGTTCTTCCCAACCCGACCCAAGCCCTAAGGCGCTGGGTTCATCATGCGAAGATGTAAGTCTTCAATGCCTTGCATGACCTCTGGCGAAAGTTTGGTATCCCAAGCCTGAATATTCTCTTTCAGTTGATTCATGCTGGTCGCGCCAATAATCGTGCTGGTGACAAACCAGCGGTGATAAACAAACGCTAAAGCGAGTTTTGTCGGGGTGAGATTGTGCGCTCTAGCCAGTTCGGCATAGGCCTTACTGGCTGGGCCGACATTCGGTTTTTTATAACGCTGTGCATAACCCAAAAATAGGGTGACGCGACCTTTGGCTTCGGGGTTATCTATATATTTTCCGGTAAGGTGCCCAAACGCTAAAGGTGAGTAGGCAAGTAAGCTGACATTCTCACGGAATAGTACTTCAGACATCCCAAATTCCATGCCACGATTAAGCAAGTTGTAGCAGTTCTGCACCGTAGAAATCACTGGTAAATCATATTCTCTAGCAACGCGTAAAAACTCCATCACGCCCCAAGGCTGTTCGTTCGATAAGCCGATATAGCGGACTTTTCCTTCTTTAATCAGCTCGGCTAAGGTTTCTAGTTGATTGCGAACGCTCACCCATTCTTTGCGTTCACCTTCGCCGAGTTTTCCAGATTCGTACTCTTGGGCGGGGTCAAACAAATATTGTCCAAACATGGGCACATTGCGCTCAGGCCAGT
>DPKY01000039.1 GCA_003542275.1 Methylococcaceae bacterium
ATCGAGTTTTTCAATCGTAACCGTCATCACCTTAATGGCGGTTAAAGATTGCCCGAGTTCATCGTGCAACTCTTGTGCGAGGCGTCGGCGTTCTTCTTCTTGAATAGCTAGTGTGTGCTGCGTTAGAGCGCGATTTTCTTGCTGACTGGCTTTTAATTCCCCAATTAAATGATTGATAGCCTGCGTAAGCTGGTTCATTTCTTGACTTGAAAAATGCGGCAATTGCTTTTCATAATCGCCTCGCTCAACACGCGCAACGCCTTGCACAATAACAGAAATAGCCTGCAAAACGCGACGCAATATCACTTGAATCGTAAACGAAATGAGTCCAATGAGCACGCAAAGCAAAGCAAAAAACGCCACGCTCTCATCCCACACTTCACTAATTTCATTAAACGGATTGGCCTCAATGAGCATGATAAGCACATTTTTATCTGATGTGACAACCATGCGCTCAATGTGAATAGACTCGCCAGCCACTAAATTGATAAACCAGCGCGGAGGGGTTTCTAAAGTGGGTGGCGGTGGCGTAGCGGGAACCGTTAGCAGATTGCCTGACGGGTCTTTGAGTACAATACGCAAATGCCGTGTTTCTTTGAGTGCATTGAACTGAGAAAGCCACTGTGTACTGGCGTGATTTTGTGACAACTCAAACGTAATCAGTTGCGTGGCAAGATGAATAGAGGAGAGCATTTCTTGTTCAACCGCGCGTTTTGCGTGCCAGAGTGTCATCAATGCCCCCACCATAAAGACACAGCAAGATAAAAGCAAGATACGCGCATTGATTTGGTAACGAAGCGTTTTTATTTTCACTCAATACCTTTAAAAAATCATTTCCGAGCAAAGCATAAAAACGGGTCGAGACACTAAAAATTGAATATGACTTAAAATTTACTCACGTCAAGTCTTGCTTGCGTGGCCACTTTCCCAATTAACGACGTTGTCGGTTGTGTGGTACCGAAAATAGCAGCTTTAATTTCACTCACTGGCGCATTTGGATGTAGCGCCGCGTAGAGAGCGCACGCGCCGGTCACGTGCGGCGTGGCCATAGACGTGCCACTGTACTTAGCATAACCTGAATCGACCTTCGTTCCTTTCAAAACGGGCACCGTTGACCAAATGTCCGCGCCTGGCGCGGCTAAGTCAACCGTTGTTGCCCCAAAATTGGAAAAAGTAGACAACTGCCCAAGAGAATCAATGGACGCAACAGAAATAATGTTTGTATTGTCATAACTTGCAGGATAAGAAGGCGTGAGGTCGTTATTATTTGACGCATTGCCCGCTGCAGCAACAAACACAATATTGGCTTGATTTGCGCGTTCAATCGCGTCTTTTAATGCCAGCGAATAACCACCACCGCCCCACGAATTATTGGTAGCGACGATATTGATGCCGCGTTTTTTTAAATCAGTGAAATAATCCACCGCTTTTACCGCATTGGCGAGGGTGCCGCCTGTCGTGCTGAGGAATTTTGCATTTAATAATTTGACATTCCAGCACATCCCCGCAACGCCAATTTTATTTCCGCCCACGCCACCAATAGTGCCGGCAACGTGCGTGCCGTGATCATCATTGATGCCATCAAAAACAGAATTATTGTTATCGTTAAAATCCCATCCATAAACGTCATCAATCAGCCCATTGCCGTCATCATCTTTTCTATTGCCCGCAATTTCACCTGTATTCACACCAGCATTGGCAGCAAGGTCAACGTGCGTGTACATATAGCCTTCATCAATGATACCAACGTAAACACTGCGGCAATCGGTTTGCCCTTTTGACCAAGCACTGCTTGCCTTGCTACCAAATTGATTTGTCGCTTGCATTCCCCAAAGTGAACCGCTGGTGTAGTAGGGGTCATTAGAAACGGCTTGATGATGATAAATATAATTAGGCTCAACAAATTCAACTGAACTGTCACTTTCAATGGCATATTTGACGTCTTCACGATGTAAACCCGGCGCATGACGCACTAAATCTAAATCACCGCGCCCTGCATCGTTTTGACGTTTCATTGCCACGTTTTCTTTTAAACTGCCACCGACTTTGCCCAGCACACGTTTTTTATCGGCACTGGTGGCAGTGGGTTTAAATTGAATAAGCAGCTCCTCGGACATAGACGGCACACTCTCGTTCCACTGTCCTCGAGTAGGTTGCGCTACGCCAACAAAAGGCACCACCAAACCGGCGAAAAGTAGCACTTTCTGTGAATACGATTTCATTATCTTCTCCAAACGATTATCTTGTTAAAAAATTGCGCAGTAAATCGTGGCCATGTTGCGTCAAAATAGATTCAGGGTGAAATTGCACGCCTTCAACATCAAGCGTTTTATGGCGTACACCCATAATTTCATCTAATTGACCCGTCGCATTTTCTGTCCATGCCGTCACTTCAAGGCAATCAGGTAAACTGGCCTGCTCTATGACCAGTGAATGATAGCGCGTTGCGGTAAAGGGATTGCTCAGTCCATGAAAGACGCCTTTATCTGCATGGTGTACGAGAGATGTTTTGCCGTGCATAATTTGTTTTGCATGAATAATAT
>DPKY01000002.1 GCA_003542275.1 Methylococcaceae bacterium
TCACGTAATCAATGACGCGATCACGGCCCTCTTGGCAGAAGTCGATATCGAAGTCAGGCATGGAAACGCGCTCTGGATTCAGGAAGCGCTCGAACAGCAAAGCATATTGCAATGGGTCAAGGTCGGTAATGCCAAGGCTGTAAGCCACTACCGAGCCAGCACCAGAACCACGACCTGGGCCCACTGGCACACCATTATGCTTAGCCCAATTAATAAAGTCTGCCACAATCAAAAAATAGCCAGGAAACCCCATTTGGATGATGATGCCCGTTTCAAAATCCAAACGCGCTTCATACTCTGGCGCCTTTTGCGCTCGAACTTCAGGATTTGGGTACAGCACTTCCAAGCGCTGAGCCAAGCCCTCTTTAGCTTTAATAACTAAATAATCATCTAGACTTTCGCCATTTGGCGTAGGGAATTGAGGCAAAAAGTTTTTACCCAAAGACAAAGCCAAATTACAACGCTTGGCAATTTCCACCGTATTTGCCAGCGCTTCAGGAAAATCGGCAAATAACGCCACCATTTCCTCTTCACTGCGCAAATATTGCTGATGAGTATAGTCTTTTGGTCGACGTGGATCGTCAAGTACGCGCCCTTGATGGATACACACGCGCACTTCATGCGCGGCAAAATCACTTTCTTGCAGAAAACGCACGTCATTTGTGGCCACCACCGGCAGAGATAACGCCGCCGCCAACTGCGTTGCAAGCGCAATATAGCGCTCCTCGTCCGCCTTTCCAACACGCTGTAGTTCTAAATAAAAACGATTAGGCAACAAATTTTTCCAATAATTCGCCCATGTCTTGGCCATGTCGTGATTTTCACTGAGCAACGCGCGGCCAATATCGCCCTGCATCGCCCCAGAGAGCGCGAGTAAACCAGTATTATTCATCTCAATCCACTCGCGCTGCAAAAGAGGGATGCCGTCTTTATTTTGCCCCTGTTGATAAGCTTGCGACACTAACTCGGTTAACGTGACATAGCCAGTGTGATTGAGCGCTAAAAACGTTAAACGATACGGTAAATCAGGGGCATCGGCATTGGCCACGAGGACATCAGCACCGGCGATAGGTTTGATGCCCTGCGCAATAGAGGCCTTGTAGAGTTTGACAAGGCCAAACAAGTTGACATGATCGGTCAACGCAATCGCTGGCATGGCAAAGGCCGTTAACTGTTTGATCAACGGCTTAATTTTCACTAAACCGTCAATTAACGAAAATTCGCTATGAACGCGAAGATGAATAAATCGTGGCTGCATGGCATTTGAAGAAAGACGAAAAAAGAATAAAGAAATCGACGTGAATAACGCCCATAATCATAACTGAATTTTGAGCGTCGATGTTACTGACGCATTTATGCGCTATAATGTGACAAATTTCCTTTTAGCCTCGAATAAAAAAAGAATGCGTTCATCTTCTCAAAACCCAACGATTGATTTTAATGCCATTAAACAGTTAAGTTCCCTCGAAGCCAAGGCCGTTGATCAGCTTATTGTTGAAGAACTGCGCTCGGATGTCGTTTTAATTAACGAAATTGGGCGCTACATCATAAATAACGGTGGTAAACGCTTGCGTCCGATGCTGTTATTGCTTGCCGCCAAAGCGCTGGGAGAGGTATCCAATAATCATCTTATTTTGGCAGCGGTGATTGAATTTATCCATACCGCAACGCTTTTACATGATGATGTTGTCGATGAATCGCAACTGCGGCGCGGTAATCAATCCGCCAACGCGGTGTGGGGCAATGCGGCAAGCGTATTGGTGGGCGACTATTTATATTCTAGCGCATTTGAGATGATGGTGCGCACGGACAATATGCGCGTGATGGGCATTTTATCAAAAACCACCACCGCCATTGCTGAAGGGGAAGTGCTTCAGTTGCTCAACTGCAATAATCCGCAAACGAGTGAAGAAAAATATTTGGAAGTGATTGCCCGTAAAACGGCGATTTTATTTAGCGCGGCCACGCAACTCGCCGCCGTGATTTCCCATACTAGCGCCGAGATTGAAACGGCCCTCGCGCAGTATGGACAACATTTAGGCATTGCTTTTCAGCTCATTGATGATGCCCTTGACTATCAAGCCAGCGCCGAGGAATTAGGCAAAAATCTCGGTGATGATTTAGCGGAAGGTAAACCCACCTTGCCGCTGATTTACGCCATTGAACACGGCACACGCGCTCAAGCCGATATTATTATCGACGCCATTAAAAACGGCAGAAGAGAAGCCTTTAACGCCGTCTTTGACGTGATTGAGCAAACAAAAGCGATTGATTACACCACGCAACGCGCCGATGAAGAAGCGCAAAAAGCCATCGACGCGCTACATATTTTGCCTGATTCAAACTACAAAGAGGCGCTGATTCTATTAGCGAAATTTGCCGTTCAGCGTAATTACTAAACCGTAACTACCTGCTTAAAACGAAAAAAAACGATTTATTTACACTAATCACAAACAGTCATGTCATGATGGCGTACAAAAAACGCAATCATAGCAACACAGTCATAAAACAATTCAAGTGGAGCGATATATGTCGTGGAATGAACCGGGTGGTGGAAAAAAAGATCCTTGGAGTGGGCGCGGAGACGATAAAAATGCGCCTGAATTAGACGAAGCTATCCGTGCCTTGCAAGCGAAGTTAGACAAACTTTTTGGCGGTGGTGGCGATAATCAGGGCGACAATGGTTTTTCGGGGAATTCGCTAAAAGGACTCGGCTTGCTTGCCGCCGGCGCGGGTATCGTATGGGGATTGAGTGGTTTTTACATCGTTGACGAGGGAAATCACGGTGTTGAAACACGTTTTGGGCGCTATATTGGCACCACACAAGCGGGGCTAAATTGGCATATTCCCTCCCCCATCGAATCCGTTACGCTAGTGAATGTAAAGCAACAGCGTTTTATTGAAGTGGGCTATCGTAGCAATGGCGGCGACCAAGCAATGGGCGGCTCAGTACCTAAAGAAGCACTGATGCTCACCAAAGATGAGAATTATGTTGATGCGCGTCTTGCCGTGCAATACCAAGTCAAAGACGCTAAAGCTTTCATT
>DPKY01000217.1 GCA_003542275.1 Methylococcaceae bacterium
TTCCTCAAGTCGCTGTTCGCCGTATTTTAGAAAATCTGTTGGTTTTAAGTTGGCTCTCCCTGTCTCTTTTTCAATCGCTTCCACATACGCATCACCGGCTGTAATGACAACGCTGCGCACGCTGCCATTGTTAGCGAGGACACGATGAGCAAGGCCCGCGCTACTTAGGGACTCATCATCAGGATGGGGTGCGAGAATCAATAACCGCTCCTGTGCTTTCACCTCAATGGATTGAATGGAGGACTGCGCACTCGCTGGTGATATCCACAATACACTTAGAATGAAAGTGGCGGCAGCGTGTCTTGGTGACAAAGTAAAGGGGTATTGCCAAATTTTCATACCGTTATTTCTTTGAAATGATGAGTAAACCAAGAACAATAAAACAAGCGCCAAGCATCACACGCAGTGTGATCACTTCTTTAAGCAAAAGCCATGCAAGGCAGATAGCGATAACGACACTGCCCTTATCAATCAACACCACGGTGCTCACTTCGCCGAATTTTAGCGCTTTATAATAAAAAATCCATGAAAATGCGGTGGTGAGGCCAGACAAACCTAACCAAAAATAATTTTCTTTGCGTAGGAGCGTTAATTCAGTTGAAGCAATCGCCGTCATCGCAAAAAATACCACAAACACGCAAACAAACAACGTCCTAATCGTCAATCCCAATTCCGCTGAAATGCCAACTAAGCCTTGTTTTGCAATAACAGAGGTAAAACCAGCAAAAAACATGGAAATAAACGCATAAATAATCCAGCGTTCCATTTATCACTTCTCGTTGTGATGGAAAAACCACATTTGATAAATACTCAACAAAATCTGCAATCCCATCGAAAGTCCCATCAATGCCCCACTGAAAATGACGACATAAGCAAATCCGGGAATGGATTTTGTAATAAACCATGAAACAACGTCTAAAAGCATTGCAGCAAAGGGAATAATCATCGCCGCGCGTTTAATAAATACGTTGATTTCACACAGTAAAAAAATACGACCAATAAAATATAAAATAAACGCGATACCAAATAAATGAATATGCGAAACGCGAACCAATGTTGGAATTGTTGCGCCACCTGAATGCGCCACCTCAGATACACCGGCATAATTGGTCAAATTGGGTAATGAAGGATTGATGCTAGGTGTATGACAAATCACACAATCACGGTTTAGAATAGGTGCTACTTTTTCGTTATACCCCGTTTCATCGGCGCCAGCGTGTATCCAACTCAAAATGACATCTTGATCACTTTTGAATTTTAAATTTGGTGCCATAATGCCTTTGACAGCCGTGCCTAGGCGCGTTTGCGTGGTGGAGCCATAGTAACTAATGACCACGTCCTCCACAGAAAGCCCTGCTTTGCCGTCAAGTCCTTGATGCGTGTAGTACATATTTGCCAGTGCCGCTAAATAGCCAAGTCCAATAGTGAGCAAAAATACCGTATTTAAAATACGCTCACTAATGGAAATGTCTTTAAAACGGGCGTAACTGGGGTACTTATCATCTTTCATGATAGTTTTTCCTAAAAAAGTAAGGCATTTGCGTCGCGGCAAAATGCCTTATTTTATCCATGCTTAAAATATCAACCAACCATTGAGCATAAACGTATTGTTTGCTGCACTTTGTTGTGTTGTACCGTTAAATTGCGAATAGCCAATATATTGTAAACTCGTGCGTAAGTTCAGCCACGGTGCAAAAGCAGCATTATTTTTTCCAAAAGGCACATAAACAAGTTCAGCGGTATAAAATTCGCTGTTAGGACGATTGGACACAAAGCCATTACTGGGTGAATAGAGCATTGCATCCCGTGAGCCGTTCATTTTTGTATAACCAAATGTGAGGCCATACGTTTGATCGAACGTGTAGGCTGTATTGAATTTAAACGT
The DNA here is from genome assembly GCA_003542275.1 of Methylococcaceae bacterium. GTDB lineage: Bacteria > Pseudomonadota > Gammaproteobacteria > Methylococcales > Methylomonadaceae > UBA10906. Next base: position 1,886 of record DPKY01000217.1, read on the forward strand.
ATTTAAATACGTTCTCGCCTCACTGGGGCTGGCGTTGATTATACGGCTTGCAGACAATTTTTGATCTTCGTAGAGATAGGTCGATTTGATTTCAAAAATATGCTTAGGATTAGCCATGTATTGGTACGTTGCATCCACGGCCACATCGGTGAATCTATCCGTTGTTTTAGCGCTACGGTCTCTTTGAGGGAACACATCGGCAATCATGCCATAATGGCCAAGTGAGACAAAATGCCCTTTCCAATCTTGTTGAAGTGCCACTCGCCAATAGGGTGCCGCGCCGTCAATTTGCTGTTGACTCGCATCGGCTACCCCTAAGCCTTTTTGCACATTGTTACTAAGTGACGTATAGCCACCCGCTTCGAGATAAAGTAAATTGTCAATCATGGCATAAGCTGTGGCACCGCCTACTTGCGTTGCAAAGGCACCATCAATGACGGCGCTTGTGCCTACACCAGGCTGTACACTGCTACCGTTGTAGGGAAATCCCCAAGCACTTGTCGTATTCCACAAATCTTGCACGGTCCGGTTGTTGTTGGCGGAAATACCGTAACTTACGGGTATGTCAAAAAAATCGTTATTATCAGCAAAACGAATATCCGTATTATCTAGCGCTAAACGCTCAGAAAAACCATCAAACGTTAATTGACTAAATGCGCCGACTTTGTCGTAAATTCTGCCTGCGTAAAATAATGACGCTTGGTCAAAAGTGAAGTTGTTATTTTTGTTGTAGCCGGTGCCGGTCAAATCTTGATCACTTTTGGTGTTTGTAAACGAGCCTTCAATCATGCCACTGATGGCGGGGATATTTGATGCTTTGCCGCCGCCTAGTGTATAGCCGCCCAATTTAAAATCCCGTCCAAAGGGGGTTAAGTTGGGGCCAAAGGATTGCGTGTGACATTGACTGCACGCGGCGCCCGTTTGACGCGAAAAGCTCGGCACCGCTTGGGCGTTAAAACTGAGCGTTAAAAGCGCTAAAAATGTCAATACAGCACTATGGGGAAATTTAATCGTAGTCATATTTTTCCAGAATAAATAAGAGGTATTTTATTCAAAGCAAAAAATGCACCAGATAGTGCAGATGTTTATCTTATTGATAATAAAGATTAAAAAACGCGATTGTGTCCTATGGCACCGTGGGCAATGGGGGTATTCAACCAATAGGCTGGTGGTTTTGAACCAAAAAAACGCCTCGTTTTATACAAACGAGGCGTTTTTGGGTATGTGCAATTAACGTTGTTAAGCAATTAACCGTTAATTAAATAATGCACAAAGATACTGCCAGCGTAACCTGCTGCAATTGCAGGTGTCCATTTCAAATGGCTAAAGAACGTGTATTTGTGGTTAGATTGACCCATCAACGCCACGCCCGCTGCCGAGCCAACAGACAATAATGAGCCGCCCACGCCCGCTGTTAGCGTCACTAGCAACCATTGATACCAGTCCATATCCACACCCATGTTC
>DPKY01000171.1 GCA_003542275.1 Methylococcaceae bacterium
GATACAATCCGCTCTGGCGGCTAAACAAAAAGAACTGAACTCACTCCAAGACCCCGTACTGCTCAAATCGATGTTGAAATCTTATCGGCTATGATAACAATATGGATATAATAACTATTGAAAATCAATCACTTGCTTTAACACAGGCAACTCGCCCAAGCCCAGCGGCACATCAGGTGTTAATTAAAGTTGTGGCGGCGGGCGTCAATTATCCTGACATTATGCAAAGAAAAGGGTTGTATCCACCGCCACAAGGGGCGTCACCGATTTTAGGGCTGGAAATTGCGGGCGAAGTGGTAGAAGTAGGCGCGTGCGTGACGACACTCACACGCGGTGAGCGCGTTTGCGCACTGGTGACAGGTGGCGGTTATGCGCAGTATTGCCTTGCGAGCGCGGCACTTTGCTTGCCGATTCCCGCTGGGCTCTCTTTTGTGCAAGCCGCCGCGTTGCCTGAAACTTTTTTTACCGTTTGGAGCAATTTGTTTGACCGTGCAAGGTTAGCGGCAGGGGAGAGTGTGTTAATTCATGGGGGCAGTGGTGGCATTGGCACGACGGCCATTCAATTAGCCGCCGCGTTTGGCGCGAGAGTCTTTGTCACGGCAAGCTCGGAGGAAAAATGTTTGCGTTGTATCGCGCTGGGCGCAAGTGACGCAATCAATTATAATCAAGCCGATTTTGAAGCGACTGTTCTCACCTTAACGCAGGGGCGCGGAGTGGATGTTATTTTAGACAATATTGGCGGGGCGTATTTTGCGCAAAATCTCCGCTCGCTGGCTATTGATGGGCGTCTTGTGCAGATTGGTCTGCAACAAGGCATCAAGGCGGAAATCAATTTATTGCCGGTAATGCTCAGGCGCTTGACGATTACTGGTTCTACGCTGCGGGCGCGTGAGGATGATTTTAAAGCCGCTATTGCGGAAAAATTACGTGAACACGTCTGGCCTAAGCTCGCGGCGGGCAGCATTTCGCCCGTTATCGACCGTGTGCTTGCGCTAAAAGACGCCGGCCTTGCGCATGAAATCATCGAGCAGCGTGCACATATTGGAAAAATTGTGTTAGAAATAGCCTAAAACAATCGCTTGTTACCCTAACTTTACTTTAAGGAATAAATCATTATGAAACTTGAAACCATTGCTGTGCATGGCGGCTACACCCCAGATCCAACAACCAAAGCGGTAGCGGTGCCGATTTATCAAACCAGTTCGTATGCGTTTGATGACAGTGCGCATGGCGCGGATTTATTTGATTTAAAAGTGGCAGGCAATATTTATACGCGTATTATGAATCCCACCACTGATGTCCTTGAAAAACGCGTTGCTGAGCTTGAGGGTGGTATAGCCGCTCTTGCCTTAGCGTCAGGCATGGCGGCTATTTCGTATGCTATTTTGACCATTGCCGAAGCGGGCGATAACATTGTGTCCGCCTCAACGCTCTACGGTGGCACTTATAATTTATTTGCACACACCCTGCCACAATATGGCATTCAAACCCGTTTTGCGAGTTATCGCACGCCAGAAGCCTTTGAAGCGTTAATTGATGATAAAACCAAAGCCATTTTCTGTGAATCGATTGGTAATCCGCTAGGCAATATCACCGATTTTGAAAAACTTGCCGATATTGCGCATCGTCATGGTGTCCCATTGATTGTCGATAACACGGTGCCTTCGCCTTATTTATGCCGTCCTATTGAACATGGCGCAGACATTGTGGTGCATTCGTTGACCAAATACCTTGGTGGGCATGGCAACAGCATTGGCGGTATCATTGTCGACAGCGGTAAGTTTCCTTGGGCAGAGCATAAAACCCGTTTTCGGCGTTTAAATGAACCCGATGTGTCCTATCACGGCGTGGTATACACCGAGGCACTCGGCGCGGCGGCGTATATTGGCCGCGCTCGTGTTGTGCCACTGCGCAATACAGGTGCGGCGATTTCACCGTTCAATTCATTTTTAATTTTGCAAGGCATTGAAACCTTGGCGCTACGCATGGAGCGTATTTGCGACAATGCACTAAAAGTAGCGCATTTTCTACTCTCACACCCAAACGTGGCATGGGTCAATTATGCTGGGCTAGATGACCATGGTGACAAACCACTGGTGGATAAATATTTAGGTGGTCGTGCGTCGGGTATTTTGAGCTTTGGTGTGAAAGACGGTCGCGCCGGTGGCGAGCGTTTTCAAGATGCACTCAAGCTCATTACCCGACTGGTCAATATTGGCGACGCAAAATCACTGGCGTGCCACCCCGCGTCAACAACGCATCGCCAACTCTCGCCCGCAGAGCTGCTCAATGCCGGTGTGAGTGAGGACATGATTCGTTTATCGGTGGGCATTGAGCACATCGACGATATTCTTGCCGATTTAGCGCAAGCACTTGCCGCCTAATTTGATTACACGCCGCAAAAAAAACGCCCCCACCGTTGCCGTTATTGGTGGTGGGCCTGCAGGCTTGATGGCCGCTGAGGTACTCAGTGAGGCGGGCGTAGATGTTGCCGTCTATGACGCAATGCCCTCGGTTGGCCGGAAATTTTTGATGGCGGGAAAAAGTGGGTTAAACCTTACCCACGCGCAGGCATGGGACGTTTTTTTATCACGCTATGCCCCGCATGAAGAAATATTAACGCCCTTTCTCAATGCGTTTACCGCTAATGATGTACGCAACTGGGCNNGAACGCATTTTTATACCCGCCATCGCTGGGTGGACTTTGATGCACAAGGGCATTTGCGTTTTGTGTGCGCTCAAGGAGAGAAACGCATTGAGGCCGATGCGGTGATTTTTGCATTGGGTGGCGCGAGTTGGCCACGGCTTGGTAGCACTGGCGCGTGGACGACGTATTTTGCGCAACGCGGCATTTTTGTGTCGTCGCTCAAACCTGCAAATTGTGGCTTTGATGTGGCTTTTTCTACGTTTTTTGTTGAACGCTTTTCGGGGCAACCACTCAAATCCATTCGGGTAACTTTCGATGATGGGCAGGGTAGCATTTTTGATGAAATGGGCGAGTTGGTCATTACGCACACGGGGGTTGAAGGTAGCTTAATTTATCAGTTATCGGCGCGATTGCGAGAGGCGATTTTTCAACAAAGAAAAGCGGTCATTCTACTTGATTTGATGCCACGTTATACGGCAGCGCAACTACTAAAAAAACTCCAGCTGCCTCGTGCAAAGCGCAGTCTCACCACTCACCTCAAAAAACAACTGGGCATCACAGGTGTGAAAGATGGCTTGCTCTACGAAACGCTCTCAAAAGCGGAACTTGAAAGCAATGAAAAAATTTGTCATGCACTCAAAGCGTTGCCGCTGACGCTTATTTCGCCGCGTCCTATTGACGAAGCCATTAGCACGGCTGGTGGCATTTGTTTGAGTGAACTGGATGAAAAATTGATGCTACGCCGTTTACCGGGCGTATTTTGCGCCGGTGAGATGCTCGATTGGGAAGCGCCAACGGGCGGTTATTTGCTCACGGCGTGTTTGGCGATGGGGCGCTGGGCGGGTGTTGGCGTGTTAGATTGGTTAAAAACGCAAGGAAAAGTCGCGCAATGACAAGAGAAAAGGCGCTTTGGCAAGCGCGCAAATACGCCGCGACAACACATGACCGTGAAGAATATTCTCGCGATAGGGCGCGAATTATCCATTCCGCCTCATTTCGGCGTTTGCAGGGAAAAACACAGGTGTTAGGGCTTGGCGAAAGCGATTTTTATCGTACCCGCTTAACGCATTCACTTGAAGTGGCGCAAATTGCCAGCGGCATTGTGCAGCATCTGCAGGAAAAATATCACGACACGCCCTACGCGCAGTCTATTCCTTCGCAGAATCTTATCGAATCCATTGGCCTTGCACACGACATTGGTCACGCGCCTTTTGGACATGGCGGTGAGGTCGCACTCAACTATGTCATGCGCGATGATGGCGGCTTTGAAGGCAACGCGCAAACTTTGCGTATTTGTACGCAACTAGGTGAATACTCTGAAGACGACGGCCTCAATTTAACGCGCCGCACCCTCCTTGGTTTAATTAAATATCCGGCAACGTATTCGCAAGTGGTTAATGTTGCAATGTACGATGAAAAGCAGGCGCCATTGAATATCGATTCATTTAAGCCACCAAAATGCAGTTTTTTTGATTGTGATGACGCGTATTTTTCTTGGATACTCGCGCCCTTTAGCGATGCAGATAAGACACGTTTTACCCACAATTTCCCCACAGCGGGGCATCATAAAACGTCATGTAAAAGTTTTGATACGTCCATTATGGAGCTCGCTGACGATATTGCTTATGGCGTGCATGATTTAGAAGATGCGATTGCCCTGCATTTAATTACCCAAACGCATTGGGAGCGTGAGGTGATGGATAAGATTGCACATCAATTTCCCCACTATCACCGCAGTGGCGTCGCGGCAGATATCAGTGACGATTTGTTTTCGGGGAAAAATCGACGACGTAAAAAAGCGATTAGTTATTTAGTCCATTATTTTGTTAGCCAAATTACGCTGGTTAAACAACGCATTTTCGACCATGATTTGCTCGATTTGCAAGCGGTCATGCCTGCGCAGCAGTGTACAGAGCTCACAGCGCTCAAGCGTATTGTGGCAACGAATGTGATTGATATTCCCGAGGTACAAACGCTTGTCTATAAAGGACAGCAGATGATTGTGCGTTTATTTGATGCGATTGAGAGTAATCCACAGCGGCTGCTAGAGAAAAAACATTACGACAAATACTTGCGCCAAGATAGCCAAAGCGCAAAGCGACGTATTATCTGCGACTACCTGGCTGGCGATACAGACGAGTATGCAACGCGCCTGTACCATAAAATTTTCACACCCTCAACAGGTTCTGTGTTTGATCGTTTGTAGGCGTGTATGTTTAGCTTGATTTTTGAGGATGTTTAATCAATTCCACCCAATCATTAGAGGCCTTTTCGACACCACGCCCAGACAAATGACAGCCATCCCATCTGTCCATCGCGTCAATTAAATCCGTATTTGGCCCAAGAAACACATTGTCTAATTTGGTAACATCGCGCTGACTTTTTAAAATACCCTCAGAAGAAGTGTTAGGGCAATGCGCACTGGCTTGAGAAACGAAGAATTTAGCCTTTGGATAATAGCGTTGCGTCAAGTGAATGACTTCTGTTAGTCCCTTTTCATATTCATTTTCATAAGTGCCGTTGTCACTTTCGCCTTGATGCCAGAGAAAGTGCGTGATAGGAATGTGGTTGTCTTGTGCGTCTTTTAATCGACGCTCTAACATGGCGTGCAAGTCCCCGCCATTTCGCCATTGCTTAACGGACGTACCACCCACGCCGGCGGCAAGTAACACCACCTTATCGGCAATCTTTTTTTCAATCAATTTGTTTGAGGTAATCGTCCACATACTGCCTGCTGTGCCCGTTGCGCCTAATAAGGGATCGGCCGCGAGGTAGTAATGATGATCGAAATAATTGAATACCGTGTTACCCTTTGATTGAAACCGTTCACCTTCACCGTTCGCAGAATTACTTTGCCCAAAAACAAACGCCACGATTGTTTTATCCGTGATAAGGGGCGCTTGTGTTGGCGTTTTGGTAGGGTCTTTAATTAACTGTGCAAATTCATTGGTAACTTGTCCAAATTCATTGGTATTTTGCGTTGCTAAAGCCTCTTGTGGCATCACCCTTTGTTTGAGTTGCATCGCGAAACGAAACAAATCGTCTTTATTCATTGCTGAGTGCATACCCAATCCTAATGCCACACTGGCGATAGCGGCAATAGACAAGAGATAACCGCTGGATTTTACTGTTTTTTTGATTAAACGACCTTGATGGTTATTTTTTATCATCGTTATTTTTTCAGTTGTATCAAACTTTGTCGTTTATCATCACGCAATACAACGCACGGTGTCATGTTCAATTTTTAATTGTAATTCGCCACGCAAGAGTTGCTCTAACTCTTTGCCCACCATACTAAAGCGCCAACCGTGGAGGAGGGGGCAGTCCCTGTCTTCACCTAAAAGCAGTGCTTCTAAATCATAGCGACTGGCTAAAATACTGGGATTGAGCAAATTTTCTTCTGCGCGAATGCGCACCAGCGCAAATAAAATATCAAGAATGGCTTCATGTTGCTGATTTTTATTGGTTAATTTTTTTGTTTGCGTGGGCAGTGCTTGTGGCTTGGTATTTTGAGCTTCTTTAATGAGTCCACACAACGTTTTACCGTAATGATTCACCGTACGCTCGTTCATGCCGCGTACTTTAGACAGCGCTGAAAGGGAATCAGGCTGCAATTTTGCTAAATCAAACAATAAATCATCTCGCAAAAACCATGATTTAGGGCGATTTTCCGTTTGTGCAACGTGTTCACGCCAGTGTGCTAGTGTCTGAACAATCGCAAGTTGCTTGCCCGTTAACTTATTTTTTCCCTTAATTTTGAGCCAAGCGTCTTTAGGGTCTGTTTCGTATAACGCGGTTTTTTCGAGCGCAGCAAAATCATCACGCAGCCAATCAATGCGCCCAAGTTGCGTGAGTTGTTCTACCATGCGTTGATAAATAGTACATAAATAAATCACATCATCAGCGGCATATTGAATTTCATCTTGACTTAAGGGGCGAAAGCTCCAATCTGCCCGCGTGTGCGCTTTATTTAAGTTAATGTTCAAAAAGTACGACACCAAGAGCGCATAGCCAGGATTGTCTTGAAAACCCAGCAGTGGCGCTGCAATTTGTGTATCAAAAATAGGCGAGGGTAGTTTGCCGGTGAGGTGATAGAAAATTTCTAAATCTTGGCGGCAAGAATGAAAGACTTTGATAATTTTCGGATTATAAATGGCGTCAAAAACGGGCGTTAAATCGCTGAGGACAATCGGGTCTACACAGGCCACCCATGTTGGCGTGGCAATTTGTAGCAAACAAAATTTAGGGTAATACGTTTTCTCACGCAAAAATTCTGTATCAACGGCAATCCAAGGCGCTTGCGCGATACGCTCACACAAATCATGAAGTTGCTCTGGGGTATTGATGTAGTCAATGTTTTGCATAAGTTGTCTTAAGTGTGTTTGCGACGAAAACGGTTTTTAGTGGATTTGGGGGGAGATTTACGCACTTTTAAGCGAGTAATATTGAGCTTAAAATCGTTAATCAACACATTTTTTAAATGTAAAAAAATATCCGAGGGCATCTCATCGGGTAATTCAAGCAAGGTATAATCATTGCGAATACTCGTATTTTGAATGTTATTGCGATCCACGCCCGATTCTTCGACCAAAATATCTTTGAGAAGCGCAAGTTCCACGCCTTGTTTTTTGCCCACATCGAGGCGATAGCGTAGCATTTTAATCGGTGGCAATTCGATGGGCTCAAACTGCGGCACGGAAAAACTTGGCGGTGGCGGGGTAATCACCTCGCCTTCAAATTTCAATGAAAGCAACGCTGCTGCGCAATCGAGCGGACTAATCTCAAGTTCAGTGGCAAGCAGTAAAGCCGCATTGCGCTTGCCATCGAGATGTCGATGTTTGAGAATATTTCTCAGCTGATGGGTGAGCACATCAAATGAATTAATTTCTACCATGCCGCGCCACTATAAACGGTTTTGGAAAATATCAACAAACGCCTCATCACGCAATTTACGCATCCACAACTCGGTTTCTTCTTCAATTTTACGTTTACGAATGGCTTCACGCACTTGATTTTTCTTAAACTCGTCACTGTTATCAAGATTTTCTCTATCGAGTACCTGAATAAGATGCCAGCCAAATTGGGTTTGCACAGGCTCGCTAATTTCGTTGATTTTAAGATGATTCATGGCTTCTTCAAATGGTTTAACCAATGCGCCCGACTCCACCCAATCCAGTGAGCCACCTTTGATGGCCGAGCCTTTATCATCAGAGTGTGAACGGGCAAGCGTTGCAAAATCATCACCGTTGGTAATACGCTCTTTTAATTCATGTAAACGCTTACTGGCTTCATTATCATCAATTAGCTCATTGGTTTTGATAAGAATATGACGTACCTTGGTTTTTTGCGTCGTATGAGCGCTGTCTAGCCCTTTGACTTCAAGCATTTTAATAATATGAAATCCACTTGGGCTACGCAGCGGCTCGGAAATATCGCCTTGTTTTAAATTCCCTACCTCGTTGACGAAAAGCGTAGGCATATCACGCATGGTACGCCACCCTAAATCGCCACCTTTTAGCGCGTTACCATCATTGGATTCCGCAATAGCCGTTTGCGCAAAATCTTGTCCTGCACGGAGTTTTTTCACCAGCTCCTCGGCTTGAGTTTGCGCTTTTTGAATAGTGGTAGATGAGGCGCCCTCTGAGACGGCAATCAAAATATGCCCCAGATGGTATTGCACCATTTCACCACCCACTTTTCCTTGAGTTTCAAGATAATGCGCGACTTCACGGTCAGTGACTTTGATGCGTCCGCCAATTTCACGCCCACGCAATTCGTTTAAGATAATTTCATTTTTCATATTATCCAAAAAACTGGCGTAGCTAATGCCTTGACGGTCAAGCTCAATACGAAAATCGTCTAAACTCATGTTATTGCGGCGAGCAATATCGGTGGCGGAGGAAGTGAGCATCTCTTCGCTGATGTTAATGCCGGCTTTTTCCGCTAATTGACGCTGTAGTTTGTCCATAATCATGCGCTCGAGCACTTGTGCGCGAAGAATATTGAGCGGCGGAAGGGGTGATTTGCTTGCGGCAATGCGTTGCTCGATAAGCGACACTTCTTTTTCCAGCTCGTTTTCTAAAATCACATCTTCTTCAACAATAGCAATGATGTTGTCGAGCATTTCAGCAGGCGCGATGGCGGGCAAAAGCAGAGCGCTACAGAGCACAATTTGCTTTTTATAGCGTGTAAAGTGTGTGACCAATGTCATTATTGCGTTGCCTTGAAACCGTAAATGTTTTGTTCTAAGAAGTTATCTAATTTCTCGCCCATGCCCATTAAGCCTTTGAGTTCAACTTGGAAGAAAATACCCGTCTGGCTCACACCTTGGACATCTGCGCCATTGGCAAACAGATTTAAGTTATTAACATAGCGCCGTCCAACAATACGAAAGCGCCAGCAACAATTTTCTTTTTCAATGCCAAGAAAGCTCTCTTGCGTTGAATTATACAACAGCGAATATTGCCAGCGACCAATCGCCGACCAATTATCGTAGATAGGGTAGTGAAAAGACATATCACTTTGAATAATGTCATTGGCGCGATCGGGAATAATGGTTGGTGCAATTTTACGATACCGATAGCCCACATTGAGAATTTCATTAGGGCGATTGGTCAAATGCACTAATGCTTTACCGCGACTGATTTCATTTTGATACGGGTCAAACTGTACACCTGAATCGATAGCAATGTGGTCACTGATTTGCGCACGCAACTCACCAATGACATTAGAAAAACTACCTGTTTCAGTGGGCGGCGTAAACGTTTCAAGAACGGGTTTGCCGTCTGCACCATTTCGTTGAACGTAGAAAGGCGCTTGGACTTCGCGGT
>DPKY01000175.1 GCA_003542275.1 Methylococcaceae bacterium
GAATAAAACGCTTTTTTCATTGAGCGCATGAAAGGATTGAACGCGCAACAGCAAGCCGCTGTTAAATTAGTCGACAAGCCGCTACTTGTTTTAGCGGGGGCGGGCAGTGGAAAAACACGCGTGATTACTGAAAAAATTGCGTATTTAGTCAAGCAAGGCCTTGCGGCGCGGCATATCGCCGCCCTGACATTTACCAATAAAGCCGCGCGTGAGATGCAAAGTCGCGTGAGTAAATTATTGCCCGCCTCGCAAAGTCGCGGCTTGCGCGTATCCACTTTTCACTCGCTTGGCCTCGATATTTTGCGCAAAGAGCATAACGCCTTAGGGTATAAAGCCGCTATTACCTTGTTTGATGAATACGATAAAGGCACGGTGCTGAAAAGTTTGGTGACACAGCAACACGGCGATTATGATAATGCCCAAATTGACCAATGTGCGGCGAAAATTGGGCAATGGAAAAACGCTTTTATCACGCCCGAGCAAGCCCTCACACAAGCCACGTCGCCCCTAGAGAGCCATTTAGCGCGTCTTTATGCCGATTACACACGCAGTTTGCACGCATATAACGCGGTGGATTTTGATGATTTGATTTTAATGCCGGTGCTCTTATTTCAGCGCCATCCTGATATTTTAGAGAAATGGCAACATCGCCTGCGTTATTTGCTGGTGGATGAATATCAAGACACCAATCTCACGCAATACCAATTAGTGAAATTATTGGTGGGAAAACTCGCCAAATTTACGGTAGTGGGCGATGATGATCAATCCATTTACGCATGGCGCGGTGCGCAACCTGAAAATCTAGCGCAACTTCGGCAAGATTACGCACGCCTAGAAGTGATTAAATTAGAGCAGAATTACCGTTCCACGCAACGTATTTTAAAAGTGGCCAATACTTTAATTGCACACAATTCGCACGTGTTTGAGAAAAAATTATGGAGTCAGCTCGACATGGGCGAGCCGCTGCGGGTCTTAGCGCATCGCAACGAGCAACTTGAAGCCACGCAAATTGTGTCAGAAATTATGCACCATAAAGTGATGAATCATACACGCTATCAAGATTACGCCATTTTGTATCGTGGTAATCATCAATCGCGCTTAGTTGAACAAAGTTTGCGTGAGAAAAATGTCCCGTATTTTATTAGTGGCGGCACCTCGTTTTTTTCCTATGCAGAGGTCAAGGATGTACTGAGTTATTTGCGTTTGCTGGTCAATCCTGATGACGACGCGGCCTTTTTACGTATTGTCAATACGCCCCGACGTGAAATTGGTGCCTCAACGCTTGAAAAAATTGGCACTTACGCACATGAGCGCAAAATCAGTCTTTTTTTAGCGTGTGGTGAAATGGGGCTTAGTACGCGCTTGTCACCGGCGTCACAGCGGCGAGTGAAGCAATTTTATGATTGGATGTGCGCTCAGTCTGCGCAACTGCATCATGAAGAACACAAAATCGCCCATTTTCGCCAATTACTTGAGCAAATAGGGTATACGCAGTATTTACGCGAAGACAGCCCCAGTCGGGACAGCGCGGATAGACGCGCAAGAAACGTCAATGATTTGCTGGATTGGTTACAAAAGCTGATGGATCGTCACGGCGGCGGAGCCGATTTTTCTCTCAGTGAACTGGTGGCCAAAGTGATGCTACTGGATATTTTAGAGCGTGGGCATGAGGATGAAGTCAATGATGAGGTCAGCTTAATGACACTGCACGCGGCAAAGGGCTTAGAGTTTCCGCACGTTTTTTTAATTGGCATGGAAGAAAACCTCTTGCCGCATCAAAACAGCATTGACAACGATAGCATTGAAGAAGAACGCCGCCTTGCGTATGTAGGCATCACCCGTGCTCAACGCACCTGTACGCTCAGTTATTGCACACATCGCAAGCAACGTGGCGTCCATGAGGAGTGTGAGCCAAGTCGCTTTTTAGAAGAACTGCCTCAGGAAGATTTATACTGGGCGGCGCGTCAAGCGTTGCCCGACGAAATCAAAATGGAAAACAAACGGTCATTTTTTGCCAACATGAAAATTTTACTGTCCGATGAGTAAAAAAACGAAGTCAACTCAAATCCTCAATGTCGATCAAACGCTTTTGCCCATTTCGATTGTCATAGGTATTGTCAAAAATGAGGCGGGGCAGATTTTTATTACCCGTCGAGAGGAAGCTGCGCATCAGGGTGGGTGCTGGGAATTTCCCGGCGGCAAAGTAGAATACGGTGAAACGCTCCACGCGGCGCTGGCGCGTGAACTCAAAGAAGAAATTGGTATTGAGATGCACCATGCGCTGCCGCTCATTCAGTTTCGTCATGCTTACAGCGACAGGGTGGTGCATCTGCACGTTTTTTGCGTGACGGCCTTTACGGGCGACGTTGCCAGCACCACGCAACTTGAGAGCGCGTGGGTGAATCTTAGTCTTTTGCCAAGCTATACCTTCCCAGCGGCCAATAAAGTGATTTTAAAAGCCTTGCAATTACCGCCTTACTACGCCATTTTGGATGATCAAGACGGGAATATAGAGGAAAAATTCACGCATCTGCTGGCACAAAATATCACGTTAATGCAAGCGCGTCTCAAAACGTCCACCGCCCAGCAAGCATTGGACTTTTTGACTACTGCGTATCCGCGCTGCCAGCGGGCGGGCGTGACGTTGCTGGTGAATTCGTGTGTGGAGAATGCGTTTGCGTTGCCCTGTGATGGGGTGCATCTAACAAGCCGAGATTTGCTCGAATGCTATGTTCGCCCAGACAATGTGAAATGGCTCAGTGCCTCGTGCCATAACGCCTTAGAGCTTGAGCACGCGCAAAAAATTGGTGTGGATTTTGCTGTTCTCTCTCCTGTCTGGGAAACATCCAGCCACCCTCAAGCAACGCCATTGACGTGGGTGGGGTTTAATGAATTAGCCCGTCTTTATGCGATGCCCATTTATGCGCTGGGCGGGCTTAAAACGTCGCATTTGACGACGGCGTATTACGCGGGGGCGCAGGGTGTGTGTGGGATTAGCGCTTTTTTAGCGTAAGGAATAGGGGGGATTGCATCTTGTCATCATGGAATGTCAACGCTTGGTTGTATAATGCGCTAGAATGTCGCTGTTTTTTTGTAATTTAATTTTCTTTTTTTAAGGTGAATAAACCGTGAGCAATAATTTTATTTTCACTTCGGAGTCCGTTTCTGAAGGTCATCCAGATAAAGTCGCTGATCAAATTTCAGACGCTGTATTAGATGCGATTTTGGCCCAAGACCCCAAAGCACGCGTGGCGTGTGAAACGCTTGTGAAAACGGGTATGGTTATTTTAGCTGGTGAAATCACCACCAACGCGTGGGTGGATACAGAAGCGCTTGTGCGTAAAGTGGTTTGTGACATTGGTTATGACAATAGTGAGGTGGGATTTGATGGAAATAGTTGCGCAGTGCTCAATGCCATTGGCAAGCAATCAGCCGATATTGCCATGGGCGTAGATGAAGACGCAAATCATGAACAAGGTGCCGGCGATCAAGGCTTAATGTTTGGTTATGCCAGCAATGAAACCGATGTGTTCATGCCCGCACCGCTGACGTATTCACATTTGCTGGTAAAGCGTCAAGCACAGTTGCGTAAAAATAAAACCTTGCCTTGGCTACGTCCTGATGCGAAAAGCCAAATTACCTTCCGTTATGAAAATAATAAACCAGTTGCCATTGATGCCGTGGTGCTTTCCACGCAGCATTCGCCTGAAATCAGCGCGAAAGCGCTCCATGAAGCGGTCATGGACGACATTATTTTGCACGTTTTGCCAAAAGAATGGCTACACAAAGACACGAAATATTTTATCAATCCAACCGGTCAATTCATCATTGGCGGCCCTGTGGGGGATTGCGGTTTAACTGGTCGTAAAATTATCGTGGACACTTACGGCGGCATGGCGCGTCATGGTGGTGGTGCATTTTCGGGTAAAGATCCCTCAAAAGTAGACCGTTCTGCGGCGTACATGGCGCGTTATGTGGCGAAAAATATCGTCGCGGCAGGTCTTGCCGAGCGCTGTGAAGTGCAAGTTTCTTATGCGATTGGCGTGGCTGAACCGACATCTATTAGCCTAGAAACGTTTGGCACAGGCAAACTGGATGAAACACGTTTAGTTGCCATTGTGCGCGATGTGTTTGATTTGCGCCCAAAAGGTTTGATTGCACAGCTTGATTTGCTGCGTCCTATTTACCAGCCCACAGCAGCGTATGGGCATTTTGGCCGCAACGAAGAGACGTTTAGCTGGGAAAAAACTGACAAAGTTGACGCGCTAAAAACGGCGGCAGGTTTATAAAAAATTGATAAGGTGTGCGTTGCATGACAGCGCACACATCGCTTTATTTCATGTAAGGAAATGTAAAAAATGAGTTTTACCGATTACAAAGTAGCTGATATTTCATTAGCTGACTGGGGCCGTAAAGAAATCAACATTGCGGAAACCGAAATGCCAGGTTTAATGGCGTTGCGTGCAGAATACGGCGCAGAAAAACCACTGGAAGGAGCACGTATCGCAGGCTGTTTACACATGACCATTCAAACGGCTGTGTTAATGGAAACATTAACGGCATTAGGGGCAACAGTGCGTTGGTCATCTTGTAATATTTTCTCAACGCAAGATCACGCTGCAGCGGCGATGGCGGCGGCAGGTATTCCTGTTTTTGCTTGGAAAGGCGAAACAGAAGCGGAGGCGGAGTGGTGCATTGAGCAAACCATTTTGGGCGCAGATGGCTGGCGTCCAAATATGATTCTCGATGATGGTGGTGATTTAACGACCATGATGCACGATAAATTTCCTGAATTGATGGACGATATTCGCGGCATTTCAGAAGAAACCACCACCGGCGTGCTACGTTTATATGAAATGGTCAAAAAAGGCGATTTAAAAGTACCAGCTTTCAATGTCAACGATTCGGTCACGAAATCAAAATTTGATAATTTGTACGGTTGTCGTGAATCACTTGTTGACGGTATTAAACGCGCAACGGACGTGATGATTGCCGGAAAAATTGCGGTCGTTGCCGGCTATGGTGACGTGGGTAAAGGCTGTGCGCAGTCGCTTCGCGGGCTTGGCGCGACGGTGTGGATTACGGAAATTGACCCGATTTGCGCCCTGCAAGCGGCCATGGAAGGTTATCGCATTGTGACTATGGAAGAAGCCGCGCCTATTGCAAATATTTTTGTCACGGCAACGGGCAACTTTAATATCATTCGTCACGAGCATTTAAAGGCTATGCGTGACCAAGCGATTGTGTGCAACATTGGGCATTTTGATGCAGAAATTGATATTGCTTCACTGCGTCAATACACCTGGGAAAATATTAAGCCGCAAGTCGATCACGTGATTTTCCCCGACGGAAAACGCTTGATTATTTTGGCCGAGGGTCGCCTTGTTAATCTAGGCTGTGCAACAGGGCATCCCAGTTTTGTGATGTCAAATTCATTCTGCAATCAAGTGCTCGCGCAAATTGAATTGTGGAAAAACGCGTCAAGTTATGAAAACAAAGTCTACATTTTACCGAAAAAATTAGATGAAAAAGTGGCACGTTCGCATTTAGCGCAACTTGGCGTAAAACTCACTACACTCACACCCGAGCAAGCACAATATATCAGCGTTCCCATTGATGGGCCATACAAGCCCGAGCATTATCGCTACTAAGTTTTAGAGCGTGTAAGCCTGTATTTTCTCAATGCACTTTATTGCAAAATAAAGTGCATTTTTTTATGATGTTTGGTGCATTTCCACCACGCTTAGTCTATTTAGGTGTCGCACAAACCTAATTTAGCAACTGGAATCATTTTGCATTTCATTAACAGCAATGATTTTTTTTACCCGATGTAGGCGTGCATCGTATCCATTTCAATAATATCAACACCGGCCATTGAACAAACAGATTCAATGGACTGTCCACTAAGCTTTTATCTAGGTTATCGCTCTCTTCTGTCTAAGACACTCGTTTTTGTCTGTGTTTTAATACATCAAACATTGCGTGTTCGTTTAATTTGCTCTTTACGACGAGGTGATTATCTTTACAATATCGACGTTAGCTATCTGTTAATACGCAACACGCAATGGATTTTGATTTGTTTGAACCAAATGCCGATGTTTGAAACCACCCGATAACGTCA
>DPKY01000221.1 GCA_003542275.1 Methylococcaceae bacterium
TATTTAAAATCAATTATTTGCATTATTATTTGATTCCGGCCATCGTACCAAATTAGGATTCAATAGAATCCAAAAAAAAAACAAAAAACCGCAAGTCACAAGGCCTTAGCGGGTTTTTTGTTGTTCGGTATTTCCAGCAAAAAAACGGTCATCCACCCACCGCAAACTGTTTCCTAAATTGTTCTCGCTTTGCGAACGTGTTGATCTAAGCTTAATTGCTTAATTTGATACTCACGTTGCCTTAGGGAGTGCATTCTGCCGTATGTAAACAATTTCTCACCAAGCGAACATTATAGCGACTGTTTTCATTGAGCGTATAGCTATGGTAACCATAGGCGAAATTGGAATACCACGCGCGATAGGTGTATTTGGCATAAGGTTCTGATGTCCAAAACAGATCACTGGGTGTGTTGGGAAATACTGATAAGTTAATGGTTGGGAAAATACATTGTCTTTCCATAATGCTGGCGAGTTCTTTTATTGTTGGGACTCGCCAGTCTTTGTAGCCAGCAAAGCCTGTTTTGTTGACACTCTGTGCAATTTCTAAAGCCTGTTGTCTTGTGTATTGAACGCTGCTTCCTGTGCATCCTGTACTTGATTGTCCCTCACTACATTGCTTCCATAATCGTCCAGTTTGCGTATCTAAGACGGTGCCATTTGTTTTGATTTTAAAACGGTTTGTGAGTGTTGTTGCGGCAATTGTTGTACTACACGTTTGCGCCACTGACAGTGTAGGCAAAAACATCGTTGTACAAAAAAGCACTACCCCCCTTGTGGTATAAGACATAATTGACTTCCTAAAACTTGATAGATACGAAAAAATAAGTGCATAAAAACGCGATTACTCTCTCACCAAACGAATGCTAAAATGGTTGCGCTTATGGCTAGCATTGCTATAACCATCATAGAACGTAATAAACCATGCGCTGTCTTTGTCATCCAAGTAGGGGGAGGCTGTCCAGAACTTTTGCTCACTATTTGGATCGTGTAAATCGGGAAAATAGACTGTATTGATGCTTGGCGAGTAGCGCTGATAATCCACGATACTCTGCAACTCGTCAACTGTTGGTAGTCGCCAGTTGTGATAACCACAGTATCCAATGGCATTGACTTCTTTTAGGTATGATGCTGTATCGCATTGGCTATCAACACAATGCCCTCCATTTTGCGTTCCTGCGTCCCCGCCATTGTATTTGTCATTGGGATTGTACCAACTGTAGGTGTGTCGTTGGTCATGTAAGCCAAAATCAGTGGTTTTTATCTCCCACATCAATCCTGAATGCGTATCTTTCACACAACGCCAATCAGGCGCATTGGCATCTATTTCATCACCGACATGGTTAATTTTGATGAAGTGAGAATCTCCGTTTTGATTGTGAGTAGATGGGTCTTTTGGCGTGCCTAATGCCACGAGAGAATCTTGACGGTATTTGATTGTGTATGAACCACTATCGCGTGATTGTAGCGTTCCTTGAGAATCATAGATGCCGACAACATAATCTTGCTTTCCGATGAGGGTATACATTTTTTGTGAGAGGCGATATTGTGTGCCAGTGCCTTTCATGGGAAGGAAAGTGCCGTTACCAACATCAATAAGGATTTTATGATTTTTAGGTAAAGACCGGTCAAGCGTCACGTTAAATGTGAATGTTGTGCCCGATACCCCCACAATAGGCGAAACAGTCGCATAGTCAATTCCGCTGTAAGCCGATGTTGTAAAGAATAGCAATGAACCCATTGCGAGTAGTTTACTTGCTTGATTTCGTGTCATTAGCCTTCTCGTCATTTGAAAAAATCGCCCATCCCGCCTTTATCGGCTTATGTCTTTTTTATTTTAGGCATACTGTCAACTTCAGGGACAATCTAATCGCAATAAAAGCTAAAAAAGCTATGTTTTTTCAGTTTTCATTACACACCTCTCTACTTCTGATAAAAATGCGTCCTAATTTAAAGTGTCGCTTGAGCATTTTCTCTGTGTAACAGGGCCGCCTTACGCGCCACGCCCCAACGGTAGCCAGACAATTTACCGTCACTTCGCACAACCCGGTGACAGGGTATAGCGATGGCGAGTAAATTCGCAGCGCAAGCGTTGGCAACAGCGCGAATGGCAAAAGGTGCGTTGATGCGCTGAGCGATGTCACGATACGTTGCTGTTTGGCCTGTTGGAATGTCTTGCAAGGCCTGCCAAACCCGCTTTTGAAAAGGGGTGCCGTGGATATCCAGTGTCAAGGTGAGCGTTTTATTGGGTGAATGGATGAAATCAATAAGTTGCGCTGCCATGTCAGCAAGTTGTTGATTATTGTCTACTTGCCGTGCATGGGGGAAATACTGCTGCAACGCAAGAGCGAAAACATCAGGCGAGTCACCAAGAAAAACAGCACACGCCCCGTGGACATTTTTTGCCACTAAGATGATGTCGAGCGCACAGCTCTTTAATGTAAACTCAACATCACCATTGGCGGGTTGTAAGAAGTGGCGTGATTGGCAGATTTGCTTTGTCAAAATATTAACCCCTCTTGTATCAAATTTATCGTGTTTGCGATAATAATAGATTATAATTGGCGAAGATACGCTTTT
This sequence comes from Methylococcaceae bacterium, assembly GCA_003542275.1. Taxonomy (GTDB): domain Bacteria; phylum Pseudomonadota; class Gammaproteobacteria; order Methylococcales; family Methylomonadaceae; genus UBA10906. Next base: position 2,578 of record DPKY01000221.1, read on the forward strand.
ATTTCTATTAATGCGCATTTTTACGAAATAGCTTGGCTTAGTGATGCAAAAAAACAATAGAAGCCCGCGAGTTTTTAACTTAGCGGGTTTTTTTATTTGACGTAATGAATGCAAGGCGGAGAAGAGTGGAGTGATATTTTAATTCACCGCTTTTTTCTTTTATACTGATAGCCTAATAAATTAAACAGAGGAGTTTTTATGGAAAAGCCGTTTATTCTGCATATGTTAACCACTGCAAAAAATTTGAGCCCGTTTGATGTCAACATGGCAATGGATGCGGGTTGGGTATCTGCAATGTCTTATACCAATATCGAAGCAAGTGAAGTACAAGGGTTAGTGCAGGATGCTATTTTTTCTCGTAGTGCCAAAAATTTAAAACGTACAAGTATTTTTATCGGCGGGCGTGATACCAAGCAAGCCATGGATATGCTCAAAATTGCAAAACGTTCAATGATTCCGCCTTTTGAAGTGTCTGTTTTTGCCGATCCTAGTGGTGCGTTCACGACCGCTGCAGCGATGGTCGCAGCAGTTGAATACCAATTAGTGACAAAGTTCAACACGACCTTAGAGGGTAAAAATGTATTAGCTTTAGCGGGAACGGGCCCTGTTGGTCAAGCTGCAGCGGTCATTGCGGCAAAAGCAGGCGCGAATGTGCGTATTATTGGTCGTCAATTAGAAAAAGCACAGCATACGGCTGATTTGTGTAACAGTGAATTTGGTGATGGAAAAACCAATATTCAAGCGGGTGCAGATGCTGATAAATCAAACTATATCAAAGAAATCGACGTTGTGTTTGCCACGGGCGCGGCGGGCATTGAATTACTGAGTGCAGAACTGGTTGCCAGTGCGCCGCAATTAAAAGTGGCTGCTGATGTGAATGCGGTGCCGCCAGCAGGTATTGCTGGTATTAGTGCAATGGATGATGGTAGCTTAATTGACGGGTCTGTGAATGGCGCGGTGGGCATTGGCGCACTAGCGATTGGTAATGTGAAATATCAAACCCAAAATTTACTTTTAAAACGTATGATTCATAGCGATAAGCCTTTGTATTTACATTTCGAACACGCTTTTGATGTTGCTAGAGAATACATTAAATCTACCCACGCCAAGTAAACAGGCCTAACCTAACGAGTAAGAAAAGGAACTAATATATGAAACGCAGTATTTTGCACATGCTTGACCCGATGCCAAATAATAGTCCTTTTGATATTAACATGGCCTTAGATGCTGGCTTTGACGTGCTGATGCCCTATAACAATGTTAAATTAGAAAGTATTCATGGCTTAACGCAAGATGCGATTTTCTCTCGCAGTATGGCGGGAGTAAAGCGTACGGGTTTGTTTATTGGTGGGCGAAATTTGGGGCTGGCTATTGATATGTTCAATGCTGCCAAGCAAGCGATGATTCCCCCGTTTGCCATTTCTGTTTTTGCTGACCCAAGCGGTGCTTTTACAACCGCAGCGGCGCTGGTGGCGTGCGTAGAAAAAGAGCTGCTCATTAAGCACAATAAAGCGCTTAAGGATTGTAAGGCGATGATTTTGGGCGGCACAGGCCCTGTAGGGATTGCAACAGGTATTATCACCTCTCTTGCTGGTGCACATACCACCATTGTTGATCATTTGTATTTAGAAACAGCACAAGAAGTAGGCTTGCAATACAATCGTCGTTTTGGTTGTGATTTGCACGCGGCCGTCGCAGGAACGGATAAAGAAAAAATTGAGGTGCTTAGTGATGTTGATTTGATTTTCTGTACCGCAAAAGCGGGCATTCAAGTGCTAAATGCAAAAGTATTAAAAGAGCTGACGCAACTTAAAGTGGCTGGCGACGTCAATGCAGTGCCGCCTTTGGGTATTGAAGGTGTGAAAAGAGAAGATAATGGCGCCCCACTGATTCACGCTGAACAATGTACGGCGTTTGCTGTTGGTGCTTTAGCGGTGGGTGATGTGAAATATCATGTGCAACACGACTTACTGGTTTCTATGCTAGAAACCGAGCATCCTGTCTATTTAGATTTTCGCGATGCGTTTAAAGCCGCGCAGAAAATTTTAGGTTAAAAAAAACAGCGTGTTATCGGATCACCTGGTGTGGTAATCCGATAGAGTTTTTCACATTCGTTTAAAGTCTTCTGTTGCCTCAATGAGCGCATCAATCATGTCATCGCCTTGGGCAATATGGCCTGCTGTGGGAAGCACAACATATTTTGCTTGAGGCAGCGCTTGGTGTAGTGACCAAGCGGATTCAATCGGGCACATGAAATCGGCTCGACCGTGGATGAGTGTGATGGGAAGATGTGTTAGCTGATGGCAGGCGTCGAGTAATTGATTTTCGCGTAAAAAATACGCATTTTTAGCATAATGCAGTTCCATGCGCACTTGCTTGATTGTGTTTTCGCAAGGGTGTTCATCATTTTCTTGATACTGGAGACCTAACGCCACTTGCCCTCCCCATGATTGCCATGCTTTAGCGACACGGCGAATAGCCAACTCGTCTTTGCCCCATAGCACAGCGATGAGGTCGGCTAGATGGTTGTCTGTGCGTTGCTCACCGGGAATACTCGCGGTAAAGGCTTGCCAGCTTTCTGGATAAATCGACGCAACGCCTTGCTTGCTTGAGAACCATTGCATATCGCGTTGTCTTGCAAGGAAACTGCCTCGCAAAATCATCGCGCGAACACGATGCGTCTTTTGCGTAGCGTATGCCAGAGCAAGTGTTGCGCCCCATGAACCGCCAAATAAAATCCAGTTTTCTATGTTAAGTGTTGTGCGAATCGCCTCCATATCGGCGATTAAATGCGGTAGCGTGTTGTCTTCGAGTTCACCAAAGGGCAGGGAACGGCCACTGCCTCGCTGATCAAACAAGATAATGTGGTAATGTGCTGGGTCAAAGAAACGGCGATGATCGGGTTTGCAGCCCGAGCAAGGGCCACCGTGTAGAAAAATAACCGGCACGCCGCTTGGATTGCCGCATTGTTCAACATAAACAGCGTGTTTGCCCCTTTTTAAAAAGAAATGATTGAAGGGCTCAATGGGAGGAAAAAGGCTTTTCATAAGTGGAAAATGGACAGTCAAAATGCTAACCATAACGCGTATAAGCGTCTCTTGCTAGTTTTTATCATACGATGGCCATCCACGATTGTGAGAAATTCCTATATAATGCTCGATTTATTATCATTGCCGTTTCCGCAGGTTATTTTTAAGCGCTTGCTTTTTAATGAATTAACGGCGTTTTGAACTTTGGAGACATTGAATGAATCAAGATTTAAAAGCGTATCTTTCTACGTGTCAAACACGCGTTGAGAGCGCATTAACGCAACGTTTGCCTAAAGAAACTCTCCTGCCCAATACATTGCATCGCGCTATGCGCTATAGTGTTTTAAATGGTGGAAAGCGTATGCGCCCGCTACTAACGTATGCAACGGGCAGTGTTTTGGGTATTGCGCATGACGCACTGGATGCGGTAGCTTGCGCGGTGGAATGTATTCATGTGTACTCGCTGATTCATGACGATTTGCCGGCGATGGATGATGATGATCTGCGCCGTGGAAAGCCAACTTGCCATGTTGCCTTTGATGAGGCGACAGCAATTCTTGCCGGTGATGGTCTGCAGGCATTGGCGTTTGAGTTGCTCGCTAACGATACGAGTATTCAAGTGGGGGCGCAAAATCGTTTAAAAATGATTACTGCGCTTGCAAAAGCCAGTGGCTCGCTTGGCATGGTGGGTGGACAAGCCATTGATTTAGAATCTGTTGGTAAAGCACTGACATTGCCAGAGCTTGAAAATATGCACATTCACAAAACAGGCGCGTTAATTCGTGCAAGCGTGATGCTCGCCACCTTAGCAAAAGAAGAGGTGGATCAAGAAGCGGTTAAACGTCTTGATCATTACGCAAAATGTATTGGCCTCTCTTTTCAAGTGAAAGATGATATTCTCGACCAAGAAAGCGATACCGCTACATTAGGCAAAACGCAAGGCAAAGATGAAGAGAATAATAAACCCACCTATCCCGCTTTACTTGGTCTCGTAGGCGCGAAGCAAAAAGCACAAGAATTGCACGAAAAAGCGATTGAAAATTTAGCCTATTTTGGTGCAGAAGCTGATTTGCTACGCAATCTTTCGCTCTACATTATTCAACGTGACCACTAATTTACCTGCCCATTACGTCGCTGCATTTAAGGAACCCAAATCATTATGACCCATTCAATGCCCTATCCGCTCCTCGATCATATCAACACTCCCTCTGATGTCAGGCAGCTTGCTAGAGAGCAGCTTAAGGCGCTGAGCAAAGAAGTGCGTCATTTCCTGACTGAATCGGTCAGTGTATCAGGCGGGCATTTTGCGGCAGGACTGGGGACAGTTGAATTTACGG
>DPKY01000081.1 GCA_003542275.1 Methylococcaceae bacterium
CAAGTGATGTGAGATAAATAATGGTGGGCAAAGAACACATTATGGTGTTTTAATTGTGAACTGAAATTTTCCTGTGACAATATGCGTATCAATAGAAACAACGCGATAACGAATCGTATAGGTACCTGCAGGAAGCGTAGGAATGGTGCAGTAGAGATGTGACGCGTCCAAGACCTCTTGTTGTACATCTTTGTTATCCACGCGATTGCCTACAGAATCAATCACTGCAAGCGCTTTGTATTCCCCCCCCACTTTATCGTTAAACCAAATATCAATTTGTTTAGGGGAAACAGCAAGTATTTCGTTTTCTACTGGTGAGGATTTCACCATGATGGCATGAGAAAACGCGGGCAAAGAAAAGAGGCTCAAACTCAAGCACGCTATTGGAAATAATATTTTGTTTGTCAATGTGCAAGTTTTCATAAAAATTAGCTAAAGTAATAAAGGAGTCGTATTATACCCCGACTTAAGTTTAATTTTTCATAACCTGATGATGATAAAATTTTTAAAAATATGTATTTTTTTTTCCGTGCTTTGTGGGCGTAATGCGCAAGCAGATGATTTTTTACCCGATTTTTCGTTCCCCGATACAGAAGACAAAACACATACTATTTCTGAATGGAAAGGAAAGCGTTTAGTCATCAATTTTTGGGCAACGTGGTGTCAGCCTTGTTTGAAGGAAATTCCTGAATTTATGGTGTTGCAAACGCAATATAGCAAGCAGAACGTGCAATTTATAGGTATTGCTATTGATGATGCTTCTGCGGTGCTACATTATAAGCAAGCTATTGGCGTTAATTATCCATTATTAGTGAGTAGTGAGTGGGAAGGGTTTGATTTATCCGCCAAGTTAGGTAACGCCGCTAATACCGTGCCTTTTACACTTGTTGTTGATTCTGACGGCAAAATCATTTATCGGTATGCGGGTGCTGTTAAAAAAAATGAATTGGTTTCAGTGCTTTCATTAAAAAAATAAGTGGTTATAAGCATATCCAAGCTTAATCAAGCCACCTCATCACAAGTTGGCTGGCTTGTTTGGGCAGTTTTTGTGTCCAAAAAACGATCGCTTGATTATCGATAACACCTAAGCGTGGGTGTGTTGCGAATGCTCCTGTCTTGGACAATGCTATGGGCGTAGACCAAGAATGGCCTTTATCCTGTGAGTAGGCGCTAAAAATTTGGTTGCCTTTAGGTTGCATTTCATCCCAGACAAGAATAATTTTATTTTCCAACACGGCAAGGTCACTGTGTGTAGCATTTTTGCCGATTTTGACAGTCGATTTGGCTGAAATGGCATATAAGCCGGATAGATTAGGGGCACCTGTCCAAACGCTACTGTAAAAATCATTCGATTCATCAAAGGCTAAAGCGCCGCCCACATGAGGGCATCCATCAAATTGCCAGTGAAATGGGCCAACCGTTTGTTTAGATTGCCATGTTTCACCATAATCGTTGGATGACAGCATGGTCATATCACGCGGATTCATGTCTCGATAGAGAACGTGAATTGCCTCATCGGATAGGGCGAGTGTATTAGCACAACAAGAACAGGTTGAATCATCTAATTTGAGCGGTGCTTGCCATTTTTCACCTTGGGTGATTGAGCGTGCGTAACGTAGGCTTTGATAGCCATTTTCTTCGGGATCTGAGAGCCACACGGCATGAAAATAGCCTTTTTTATCAACCAGTAAATCACTGTGTGATTGATCACCGTTATTGTCTATAGCGGGGTTGTCGCCTTGTTGCCACGATGCACCGGCATCATGAGAGTAAAAGCTCTCTAATGGCCCATTATTTGGAATTTCTCCTTGTACTTGCCACATTGCCACGATATTATCGTCTTGAGCAGCAATTTGTACATCGTTTCCACGCGTAGCGAGAGAGACCGCTTGAGTAGGAATATCCATGGCAGAAGACCAATGTACACCCGCATCATTTGATTTTAGATAACGCACTAATGTCATATTTTGCTGCGTTGCAGATTTGCCAGAAATTAGCAGGTGTAGCGTATTGCCTGAGGGGTAAATATCAAAACTGTTCACCTCCAAAAGACCAAATGTGTTTTGTGATTCAACTTGGTTGCGGGGCGTGGTGTGCATTGAGGAACAGCCAACAAGTAAAAACACACTCACAATAATGCGTCNNTACGACGTGTCATGAAAGTCCTCAAAATTAAGTGCAATGTATTTTTGGATGCTTGACATTATAAATGACAAAAACATTTCCGCACAAAACACGGTCAATATTTTTTGAAATTTACTTTTCGCCTCACTAGGCGCCTTGTCATGCGCTGAAAAATTCATCAAGAGAAAAGAATAAAATTATTTGAAAAGGTGTGAATATCCCTCGTGCGTTGATGAAACAAAAAGCGTGATTTTTTATAACAAAATGATTTTTAAACGTTTTTGATGAAATGCGCGTTAAATAACGAAATATCCTATTTAATAAATGGATTTTTTCTCACTGATTGTTTGTATATATCAAAACAAACACGCCGCTAATTCTGTTTATCATACTTCATTTTCTTTATGTGTTGCGTATAATAGCAAATTGTTTAACCTAGCTTTTGAGTTGGTTAAATAGACATCCCATTCCATTAAAAACCTTACAGGGACACAATGAACATTTTAAAAAAAGTTGCTTTATCT
>DPKY01000117.1 GCA_003542275.1 Methylococcaceae bacterium
CCTTCATGCCCTTTTCCATGTGCTGGGCAATATCGCAGTGAACTAAATAGGTTTTATCTCCTGGCGGCAAAATCAAGGTGCCTGAAATTTTGGCTGGCCCTGACACTTCTAGGTGAAACATCCCTTTAGGGTATAAGTATTTGGGAAGACCGTGCATCATCCATTGATGACGCACCTTATCATCATTGATGAAATGGACGGTTAATTTTGTGCAAGGCTTGAATTGAAACTCTTGTGTGTCAAAGGCAAACATTCTGCCTGGAAATTTTTCTGCATATTTATGTCCAGCATGGACAGTAATTTCTTTGGTTTCTGAAATTTTTTCACAGCCACCAGGCAATGTATCAGGGTTATTTCCCATGACCATGCCACCAGCCATGTCCATTAAATGCCCATCACCATGGTTCATTAACATTCCGTCATGGTCTTGATAATCTTGAGCAAATGCCGGCAGCGAAAATAAAGTTGCCATCACGCCTGCCGATACTAATTTCATCATTCTTTTTGCCTCTATGAATAAGTAAAACGACGTCCCTGTCTTTTATGTGTGTCGAAAATTTATTCTTTGACTTTGCCAATTAAACCGTCGACAGTGCGCTTAAAGCCCGCGCTCGACAAATAAAGGATATACNNTATACAAACCAGCAAATGCAAAGAAAGCGTAGAGCAAGAGCTCGTTTTTGGAGGCTTGTTGACCTTTACCGGCTTGGAAACTCATGTGCGCATCAAGACGCTCGCTGGCGCTATCGCCTTCTTCAGGAAGCAACGTAATGTGAATTAAGTATTTACCCACTTCAGGCACGCCTTCAGGTAGCGAGAGCATCACGGTGCCAGACTTGTGTTTAGCGGCTTCTTGGAAGAAAACACGTTTGCCTTCGGGTTCTTTTGTGACTTCGAACTCGATAGCTCTGTTGCGGTATTTCATGTCTTGGTAATCAAATACCAACTGAATTAACGAGGTCGTGCTTGGAATATTGCCGCAAAAATCTTCAGCGGGGAAGTCTTTGGGTTGATAAGCGGTGTAGTGTATCCAGTGATCTTTTTCCAATTCGAATTTGCACTGATCCGTATCGGTCCCCGCCGCGCCACCGTGCGCCCATAATGCCGACGAAAAAAGCAACGCCGTTAAACCGAGTGAACTTTTTTTAATCATTTGCGCTATATTCATAAATCTTCTCACTTGAAAATAGTTATTATTTGTAAATGCTATCGCGTTATATCGCATCGCACGGTGCTAACTTTAACACGTCAATTTATGCAAATAAAGCGGTGGTTTGTGATAAATCCACTTGGGAGAGAGATTACCGTTAAAAAAGCGTGGTGAGGTGGTGTATTATTGCTATCTGACCTTAATTTTCGTAGACTTGAAGTAATTTTTTTAATTTGGAGTTCTGTAGCATGGCATCGTTGACCGCTAAGCCCGCTTGGGCGGCATTACAAAAACATTATGACACTATACATAATCAAAGTTTAGTTGAGAGTTTTAAGCAAGATTTGCATCGACATGAAAAATTTTCGATTACGTTTAATGATATTTTGTTTGATTATTCAAAAAATCGCATCAACGATGATACCCTGCCGCTATTGATTGAACTGGCGAGAGCCTCGCAGTTATCTGAAAAAATTCACGCTATGTTTTCGGGTGAAAAAATCAACATCACCGAAGGTCGCGCGGTGCTACACACGGCGCTACGCAATCGCAGTAATGCGCCGGTTTATGTTGATGGCGTAGACGTGATGCCACAAATTAACGCGTCACTGAAAAAAATGCGTGCTTTCTCTGAGCGTGTTCGCTCAGGCGAGTGGAAAGGCTATAGCGGCAAAGCCATTACCGATATTGTCAACATTGGGATTGGTGGCTCAGACCTTGGCCCGAAAATGGTGACTGCTGCGCTGCATCCTTACGCTACGCCAGCACTTAACGTGCATTTTGTGTCCAATGTTGATCAGGCCGACCTGATTGAAACCCTCGAAACACTCTCACCAGAAACGACACTTTTTTTAGTGGGCTCAAAAACGTTTACCACCCATGAAACCATTACCAACGCCAATTCAGCCCGCGCGTGGCTACTCGCGAGTGCACCCGATAGCACGGCGGTGGCGAAACATTTTGTGGCACTGTCAACCAATGCAACGGAAGTAGCGGCGTTTGGCATTGATGTGGAGAATATGTTCGAATTTTGGAATTGGGTAGGCGGGCGTTATTCGCTTTGGTCGGCCATTGGTTTGTCGATTGCGTTGTATGTGGGGATGGACAATTTTGAAGAACTGCTGGAAGGGGCATACGCAACAGATTTGCACTTTAAGCAAACGCCTTTTGAGAAAAATATTCCTGTTATCATGGGCTTACTGGGCATTTGGTATAACAACTTTTTCAACGCCGAAACCCATGCCATGCTCGCCTATGATCAATCTATGCGCTATTTCGCGGATTATTTCCAACAGGGTGACATGGAAAGTAATGGCAAAAGTATTTCCATTACCGGTGAGAAAGTCAATTACAGCACAGGACCTATCATCTGGGGGCATCCAGGGACCAATGGCCAACACGCTTTTTATCAACTCATTCATCAAGGCACCAAACTCATTCCCTGTGATTTTCTCGCCCCAGCCGTGAGTCACTATCATTTGCCCGAACACCATAAAATTTTGATTTCCAATTTCCTCGCCCAGCCCGAGGCGCTCATGCACGGTAAAAATGCGCAGGAAGTGAAGCGCGATTTAACGCAAGAAGAGTGCAAAGACGAGGTGCTGGTGGCTTCAAAAGTCTTTGAAGGCAATAAACCCTCCAATGCGTTTTTATTTAAAAAATTAATGCCAAAAACGCTCGGTTCGCTCATTGCGCTCTANNTGCCCAAAACGCTAGGCTCGCTCATTGCGCTCTATGAACACAAAATTTTTGTGCAAGGCGTGATTTGGAATATCAACTCTTATGATCAAATGGGCGTACAGCTCGGCAAAGTGCTAGCGAAAGTGATTTTGCCCGAACTCAATAATGATGACACTATCACCAGCCACGATTGCTCCACCAATGCGCTGATCAATGCGTATAAAAAATTAGCCAAAGAACACTAAGCCAATTTTCATTTTGTTTTGCACATTAAAAAAGCCTTGTGAAAATATTTCACAAGGCTTTTTAGTTTTTAGGTTCTAAAAAAATTAGATCAGGCTTTTTGCATCAAGAACTTGTTTGTGTGCTTCACGCAATTTTGCTTCGGCTTGCGGTGCATTACCGTCTTGGAGGTCTTTACGCGCGGCTTTTACGCTGTTTGTTGCTTTTGATACAGCACGCGCAACGCGGTCATTAGCGTTAACTTCTTTTGAAAAATCAGAGGCATCTTTAATCAATTTTGCTGAAATTTCAGTATCACCGCCTGAAGCAATCGCATCTACTGCAG
>DPKY01000261.1:0-2741 GCA_003542275.1 Methylococcaceae bacterium
AGCCTTCGACTCTGCTAACTATCCGCATTTTAACATTAAATTATGGTGCGTTTGCTATATTACTCAATTTTAAGCAATAGCTTCATAGCAAAATGAGAATGGCTAATTATTTAGCTAAAACCTGACGACCATTCAAGGCTTGAGCGGGACGAGCATTGTCATGATATAAAGCTTCAAATGCTGTTAATTGCGCAGGCGTAATTTGAATCGGAGTTTTCAACACATACCAATTTACACCCTCTGTACATGGCGGTGTTGTTAATGAGCCTGAATACAAATAAAACTTAGCTATACTCGGTAATAGCTTAGTTGGATCAGCAATCAGTGCAGGAGTATCTGTTAAGTTACTAGGTGCCACATCAAGTATTTTTTGAAATTCAGCATTCTTTTTTGCAGTTGCAGGCGCATCAACCAATACACCAACTACGGCAAGTTTACCGTCAGGTGTGCTATGTACAAAATGGATTTCTGCTGCAGATGCTCTACCGTTTACAACATGCTCGCTAGGTGCATGAATATGGTACTGTAATAAAGTATATTGCTCGCTACCAATAGCCAATACGCTTTTAGTTGTTGTTGGTAGATTTACTTTGATGCTGTGACCGTTGTTCACAACTGTTAACGATTCACTTTTATATGCCGTTTTTAGGGCATTAGTACTGGTAACTGCTTTCGCTGTATTCAAATCGACCGGAGATTGTTTTTGCCCCAAGCTACATTCAGCATAAGGCAAATCAGATGCTTTTGTTGGGGTGGTTGTATTACTTAAATTTTCCCATGGTTCATCATAAGTCCAATGGGGATCAGCAGCAAAAATCACTGATGTCGCTAAAAGAGAAGTAATAACAAAAGTTTTTTTCATAAGAGATCGCATTTATATTTCCTCAAAATTAGCAAGTGTGTGTACGACAAAAATCAATAATGCTCGGCGTGGCGTCTTTTGTTGACTGAGGGGATTTCCCCTTTGCATCTTGAGGCTGAACGTTGGTGGGTTGCTGAGGGGGTGAGGCTTGTTGAGGCGTTTGATTCTCTGCAAGCACTGGCAATCCTACTGTTAAGAGAAACGCAATAGCAAGTTTTTTCATATATACCTTCTTCAAGTTTTATTATTCAAATGAGTAAAATCAACACAGCACAACGACACTGCGCGTCGATTTTTAGCATACAAAAATGAATCGAATCTGAAAAAAGGATGTGAAAACTGCCTCTCTACGCCTTGTAAAATCAGAGAATAAGGTAGGATTGCCTTGTAAATCAATATCATTAAACTGTCGAGGTTTACTTAAAAACCTCGACGATCACGGCCAAGTAAGCGCCCTACTCGGCGCTCAATGTCGTTAAAACAGATTGCACTTTCTGTGCAACTTCAATGCCCAGGTGGGTTAAGTATCCGCCATCCTCTTGCGTCACCAAGCCTTTGTGGAATAATCGCGCCGTCGCGGCAATCACCTGTGGACTGGCATCATGGTGTACCTTAATGCCCTCTTGCAAACTCGTTAGGTTATAACGCGCCAAAATATTTAATTCATCAACAACATCTTGCTTAAATAACATCAAACAGCCCTCTCTATCCATTGAAAAAAAGCCAACTCAACACAAACACGCGTTAAGCTAGCCGCATTTACTCTCGCCACAATTTAAACACGTCACGCAACCGTCCATCACAATCGCGGCTTTCACATGACATTTACCGCATAAACTTGCCTGCTCGGGAAACCCTTCACTGGCATTTTGCACCGCTTGCACACTTGCCTCAAACTCTTGGCGCTTTGTCTCTAAAAACGCTTTTTGATGATGCTCCATTTCATGGCCTTTCATAATCCCCATGCGTTTGAGGTGAGATTCTATCGCACAGCCAATTTCCGCCACGAGCGAGGGCATATACACGCCCCCTTTTTTGAAATAGCCCCCTTTGGGGTCAAACACACCTTTAAGCTCATCAACCAAAAAGCACGCATCACCGCCTTTTCGCCAAACGGCTGAAATCAACCGTGTCAGCGCCAGCACCCATTGAAAATGCTCCATATTTTTAGAATTGATGAAAATTTCATACGGGTGACGCTCTTCAAATTCAGTGCCCGCATTGAGCACCATATCATTGATGGTGATATACATAGCGTGCTCGGACTGGGGCGTTTTAATTTTATAAGTGGTGCCAAATAACACTTCAGGACGCTTGAGCGTTTCGTGCATAAGCTCTAAATCTTGCGTTTGCGCATTGGCTTGTGTGTCGAGTTGCGCCTGCTCTTCTTTGTTGACGACTTTATAGCCAACAATTTTTTGTGTAATTTTATGTGACATTGTCAATATCCCCTGTTTTTGTTACTTTTGATAATTTTGCAACGCTTCGGTTTGTTTTTCCAATAAAATTTCAATGCCGCTACTGGCTAACTTGAGCATCGCGTCTAATTCTTCTCGACGAAACGCGTGCCCCTCTGCTGTGCCTTGAATTTCAATAAACGCGCCGGCCTCGTTCATGACCACATTCATATCGGTTTCTGCGTTACTGTCTTCAACGTAGTCCAAATCTAAAACGGGGATACCATCACAAATGCCTACCGATACCGCCGCAATTTGTCCGTGTATGGGATTAAATTTAATCTGCTTACGCGCAAGCATGGATTGTACAGCCAGTGTTAAGGCGACATAACCGCCCGTAATGGCCGCCGTACGCGTGCCGCCGTCTGCTTGCAAGACGTCACAATCAATGGTAATTGTCTGCTCACCGAGTGCTTTCAAAT
>DPKY01000261.1:2759-3643 GCA_003542275.1 Methylococcaceae bacterium
ATCCATCACCGCCCGAAGTGAACGCCCCACGAGGCGTTGAATTTCCAGCGTGCGGCCACTTTGTTTACCTTGACTGGCCTCGCGTCCCATGCGCGTATGGGTTGAGCGCGGCAGCATACCGTACTCTGCGGTGACCCATCCTTCGCCTTTGCCTTTTAAAAAACGGGGAACGCTTTTATCGACACTCGCATTACACAACACCTTGGTATCACCAAATTCGACAAGTACCGAGCCTTCAGCGTGCTTGGTATAACCGCAAGTAAGTTTAATTTCTCGTAATTGTGCAACATCGCGCCCGCTGGGTCTCATAAAAAGGTTTCCTAAAGTAAAATTGCCCCACAGTATAACGCATAAACGCCGCCAACGCCCGACCGGAAATCACTTAAAGGGTGCAAGCACGCCCTTCATCAAGGTAGAATGGGGAACTATTCACCCAAAACGAGAAAACAAACACCATGATTAAAAGTATGACTGCTTTTGCCAGTAGCGAGGCTGATATTGGTGATTTAATTATCAACTGTGAGCTACGCACTGTAAATCATCGCTACTGCGACATCAGTGTAAAAATTCCTGAAAGACTGCGTTTTATTGAAAGCGATGCCCGCACACTCATCAGCGCAAAACTCAATCGAGGCAAAATTGAATGCGTGTTGAGTTATCGCAAACAAAACCGTGATGGCCAAGGATTTAGCGTCAATTTAGAGGCGGTGTCCGCGTTACTGCACGCCACGCAGCAAATTGAAGCGCTCATGCACGCGCCCGCGCCGTTTTCGGCGCTTGATGTGCTTGCCCTGCCCGCCATTCAACAAGAAGCAAGTACCGACAGAGAAACGCTACACAATGGCCTTGTTGCCCTAATTGAAAGCACGCTAGCGCAGTTAATT
>DPKY01000246.1:0-3996 GCA_003542275.1 Methylococcaceae bacterium
GGCTAATGCCGCAGAAGGAAACTCCGTAAACGTGTCAGCGTCTTGCTCAATAAAGAGCGCGGCAATCCCCATTTTATCAGCAACGGCTATGCCCGCTTCTCGCCCAAGACAGAGCAGCGCGGTGTCCCATACTTCCGCACGCGTTACATCTTCATCAAATACGGACACGGATACCGTGTTGTGCGTGATGGGCGTCCCCGTTTTAGCGTCTAATATGTGACTATAGCGCTTGCCGTCTTTATCAAAAAAATGATGATACGTTCCCGATGTCGTCACTGACATGGGGGCTTTGCGATTCATCGTGATAATTTTGTGTAGACTGCGCTCAGTGGATAAAGGTTTTTCCAACGCAACGCGCCATGGCGAATCATCAGGTTTATTGCCCAGCGTTTGCAGTTCTCCGCCAATTTCAATTAAATAATTATCAATGCCTTGCGCGTTAAATAAAGCGGCAATTTGCGACACGCTATAACCTTGCCCAACAGACGATAAATCGACTTTAATCGTCGGATTTTTCTTGCGCAGATGTGTTGCGTCAAGTAGCTCAAGTTGATTAAATCCCACATGATTTAACGCCGTTTTTAACGTGTTTTCGCTGGGTTGCGTTAGCGTGTCACCTTTAAATCCCCATAAATCAAATAACGGTTTGATGGTTAAATCATAACAGCCTTGCGTGGCCTCGCTGGCCACTTTAGCCGCTTGAATTAACGCGATGATTTCACTACCAAGCTGCTGCGGTTCGGTGCTGGTTGAGGCGTTAAATTGTTCAATGACGGAATCGTCTCGATAATTGGAGAGTTGTGTATCAAGGCGTTGCAATTCTGCGTCCACTTGCTTTTGTAGCGCGGCAGTATCCACCGTGTGTTGACTTGACCAAAAACGTATGTGATAAGTTGTTCCTTGCGTGTAACCTTCAATTTTTTGCACCGTTTTTGTGGGTTCACAACCGCTTAGAAAAAAAATAGATGCGCTAAGCGCCGATAGAAAAAAAGCGTGTTTCATTATTTTTCCACACTCACAAAAGCAATCTTTGCAATGCCTGCGTGTTGCACACTGGCCATCACCTGTGCAACCTTAGCGTAAACCACCGCCTCATCAGCGTATAGATGCACGCCAATTTCTGGGTCGTTGGCGAGCTGCGCTTTTAAATTACCCTCAAGCATGGCTAAGTCCGTTTGAGGTTCTTTATTGAGCGTCACGGCACCTTGTGCATCAATCCCTAACTGCAGAGGCTGTTTTTGAATATCGGCAACAGTTTGCGTGGTCTTAGGCAGTTTTACCTGCACGGACTGCGTGAGTAGTGGCGCGGTGACGAGCAAAATAATCACTAAAACAAGCATCACATCCACAAGAGGCGTGACGTTAATCTCACTCATCGCACTCTCGTCGTCGGATTGCGGTTTGAAAGCCATGTGTTTACCCCTTTATTGGTTTTTAGGTGAGGAAGAAGGCTGGGCAACGAGCAGAAAATGCGCCACAAATTGCTCTAATTGCTGACGTTGTAGTTTGACGCGACGCAGAAAAAAGTTGTACGCCAATACCGCCGGCACCGCCACGGCAATCCCAATAGCGGTGGCCACCAGCGCATCACCAATCGGGCCAGCCACCACGTCAAGGCTTGTCGAGCCACTTTCAGTAATATCGTGCATGGCGTGCATAATGCCAAGCACTGTCCCAAATAAACCTACAAAAGGCGCGGTACTACCAATACTGGCCAGTAAGGTTAAACCGCTTTCTAGCGTATGTTGTTCATGTTGCAATTGTTTTTCTAGCGTGTGCTGGAGAAGTTCTTGCGGATTACCGCTGTATTTGAAATTTTTATCATGTAAGCGTTCATACTCTCCCAGCCAATGCAAGCCTTCGTGAGCGAGTTGTGCTTGGGTGCCTTTGAAGAGGGTTTGTGGCAATTTTTTTGCCTGCTCAACATCACGCACCGCCCAAAAAACCTCGCTAAATATGCGATTTTGACGATTATTGGACATAAATTGCCAAACTTTAAAAAAAATCAACGTCCAGCTTAGAATAGAAAACATCAGTAAAATGTAAAGCGTGGCATCAATAACAAAATGGGTAATTTGATCTGACATTGCGTGTATTTCCTCAGGCGTATCGTAAAGTTATTTTTGAATTTGAAATTTAAAGCTTTGTGTCGCATTAAAGCTAGTGGCTTTATCGTTCTTCATTTTGGGCGTAAATTCCATTTCCATGACAATTTCTTTTATTTCCGTTAACAAATCGGCATCAAATACATTTTCAGGTTCTATATTTTTGACGTTTGCATTTTGCACTTGACCATTTTCATCAATCGATAGCGTGAAGGTGACTATCCCTTCAAGTCGCCACCGGTCGTTTTTACGTTTTAAACGACGTTCAATGCTCTGGCAGTTATCACATTGGCCGCCCGAAATGCTATCACCGTGGCTTTGCGCGACAGTTTCAGTCGGTTTTTCTGGTGCCTTTGCCATCACTGGTGCGGGCGTTGTTGGGGCAGGGGGCGCCTCAACTTGTGGGGCGCTGGTGGGCGCGTTCTCTGATGCGCTGGTTAACAGTTTTGGCGTGGCAACAGGCTGAACACGTTTGGGGAGCGTGATTTTCTTAACGGGCTGGGGTGGCTTGACAACGGGCTTGACAGGCTCTTTTTNNGGGGGGGCTGGAGGGGGGGGGATTTTAGGCTTTTCAGGTGGCGCTAACATGGCCACTTCAATCACTTTGGGCGGCGCTTTGCGCGGAGAATGCGTTGCGTTGATTAGCCACTGTGCAATGCAAACGTGCAACACCAACACCAAACAGAGCAATACACCGCGTATTTTTCTGTTGAGCGATTGTTGATGTGAAGGTAAGAGCGTAAAAAGAGGCAGAGATGTCGTCATGACAGAAGTCGTAGTTGAGCCGCGTGTTAAATTAAAAAAAGGCGTTTTTCATTGCGACGGCGCTTCACTTCAAAGACACAAACAAGCGATATGGTCGCCGCAAAGACGATATAAGCCCCAATAGGATAATGGGAGTTGGTTTGTGTAATCAAGGCAGTCACGAGCATGGGTGAGGTGCCGCCAAAAATTGCCGCCGCTAAATTGCACGCCAAAGACATCCCTGTATAGCGTGTGCGGGCAGGAAAAATCTCTGTGACCAGCGTGGGAATAGGGGCGATATAAAATGAAATAATACTTGCGAGTACCATTTGTGAAATGAGCGCAAACGTGAAGGTTTGATAATCCAGCAAATAGACATAGGGAATAGCAAATAATAAATAGCCAGTGCAAACGATTTTCATCAATCGCTCACGGTTATGCGTGTCGCAGAGCGTGGCAGAAATGGGCGCCGTCATCATCATGACGACCAAGACAATCAAATAAATTTCCAATGCCTCTGCGCTACTAAAGTGCATGAATTTCACCATAAAACTGGGCATGAAAACCGTTTGAATATAAAACGGAATGGTCACGGCCATATAGAGCCCAATGCCTAGCAAGACTTCTTTGTAATTTGTTTTGATGGTTTCAGAAATGGGCGATTCACTCACATGACCGGCTTCTTGCGCTTCAAGAAAAACGGGGCTTTCTTGTAATTTTGTGCGGATATAGAGACCCACAAGCCCAATAAAAAAGCCCAAAATAAAAGGGATGCGCCAGCCGTATAAATCAAACTCTTCTGCACTCATCATCTTGGCTAAAAACGCTGAGATAAGCGTGCCAAATAGCAGGCCCATCAACATACTTAGCATCGATAAACTGCCCACGCGGTTTTTATTTTCTGGCTTGGCGTGCTCTACCAAGTATACAATCGAGCCACCAAATTCTCCACCAATGGCCACGCCTTGCACTAAACGAATAATAGTCAAAAGAATCGGTGCCCAAATACCAATCATTGTATAAGTGGGCAAGAGGCCAATGCACGCGGTAGGAATGGCCATCATCAAAATAGACAGCGATAGCGCATTTTTCCGACCGTATTTATCGCCAATGTAGCCAAAAAGCATCGCGCCTAGCGGACGCATTG
>DPKY01000246.1:4044-4199 GCA_003542275.1 Methylococcaceae bacterium
TCATTAAAAAACCGACGGCAAAAATGCCAAATGTGGCAATTAACGCGACATTTTCATCGCTCGCGGGGAAAAAATGTTTGCTAATTAGCGCCGTAAAGGTACCGTAGAGCGCGTAATCGTACCACTCTAGGCCATTGCCAAGCATGGTGGAGGTC
>DPKY01000059.1 GCA_003542275.1 Methylococcaceae bacterium
GCATTCCCGTGATGGACGGGGAATTCTTAGCCGAAGCAACGACTGGGCAAGTGGACGCGGTGGGTGGAGGGAATTTCCTCGTCTTAGCGCAATCCCAACCCCAAGCCCTTGCTGCCTGTGAAGCCGCTATTGAGGAAATGAAAAAAATCCCTAACGTCATTATGCCCTTCCCTGGCGGCGTGGTGCGCTCAGGTTCCAAAGTGGGCTCAAAATACAAAACACTCAACGCGTCAACAAATGATGCGTTTTGCCCCACACTAAAAGGTGCAACGAAAAAGACTGATTTATCACCCGATATTGAATCCGTCATGGAAATTGTCATTGATGGTTTAACCAAAGAAGATATTGACAAAGCCATGCGCGTAGGCATTCAAGCCGTTTGCGATTTAGGCTCAGCTAACGGTATTCAGCGCATTAGCGCAGGCAATTACGGTGGAAAATTAGGTCCGTTTCACTTCCATTTACAGGAGATCATGGCATGAGCGCACTGACTTTTACTCTAAAAAACCGTCCCGAACAACGCGTGGATATGTCGCCGCTGTCTTGTCATTTGCTCACCGGCTTAGAGCCTGTGGACATTGCCGCGATAACATTGCAATGCGGCAAACAAAAATTGCGTGTTGACGAATTATTTTCAATCAGCGGTTTTGATACGCAACACATTGTTATTAAAAACAGTTTTTCAAAACTCGATTACATTGGCAAAGACCTCAATAGCGGTGAAATTCGCGTTGAGGGCGACGTAGGCGCGTATTGCGGCCTCAGTATGCAATCTGGTTTAATTAAAATTTTAGGCAACACTGGGATTTATGCAGGTTGCGAAATGAAAAAAGGACAAATCGAGATTCTAGGCGACGCCGGCGATTTTTTAGGTGGCGCGTTGCCGGGAAATAAAAATGGCATGAAAGGCGGCGTTATCTTAGTCAAAGGCAACGCCGGTGATCGCGTGGGCGACCATCTAAGACGTGGCACTATTTTAATTGAAGGCAATGCGGGTGATTATTGCGGCTCGCGCATGATTGCAGGTACCATTGCAGTCATGGGCAGTACGGGTAAACATATTGGTTATGCGATGCGTCGTGGTACGTTGTTGCTTTGGCATTCGCCGCATTTATCTGCAAATTTCAACGATTGCGGGCAACATACCCTCGCTTTTTTACCCATGCTTTTCAACTCGTTTGCGCATTTAGATTCCGCCTTTGCGCATAAAACCAGTGCGTTTAATCGTGTACGCCGCTTTGCCGGCGATATGGCTGAAATTGGACGCGGTGAAATTTTAGTCAAAGCCTAAGCATTTTTTACATGGGGCTCGCTTTACGAGCGTGCCCCATACGCTTTACTGTCACTTTAACATTGTGAAATGCGTCACAAATTTGACTTATTGTTTTTGCATGAAAGCGCATCGATAGGTAACATCAAGACTTCCCGTTATAACTATAAATACAAGGAAATCTTTCATGTCACCTACACTATTAAAAACACAACAAGGCTTCACTCTCATTGAACTGATGATTGTGGTGACCATCATTGGCATTTTAGCGTCAGTTGCTATGCCCAGTTATCAATCCTACGTCAAAAAAGCTAAATTCTCTGAAGTTGTCATGGCAGCATCAGCTGCGAAAATAGGAGTTGAGCTTTGTTTTCAAAATACCGCTTCAATTACGGGGTGCACGGGAGGTGGAAATGGTATTCCTTTAGACATTTCAACAACAACCAATAACAATAATAGTTATTTGACTACAATAACCGCCAAAGATGGCGTGATTACCGCCACAGCAACTGGCTCAAGCAGTACTGCCGAAAAAGGATTAAACGGTGAAACTTATATTATCAAGCCAACCACCACCTCTGGAAAAGTTATTTGGACAACTGATACAACAAGCACGTGTATCACGGCTGGAATTTGTTAGCGTTTTATCGTTCTTTTGTACATACCCAGCAAAAAGCCGCTTTTAGCATTTGCTAAAAGCGGCTTTTTGCGTTTCGGTTATCTTAATCGGCAAATTGATGGGTTTATTTATACTCAATTAAGAAACTATCAATCAATAAAACACCATATTGTCAACCAATAAGCGCATCTGTATAGTAAGCACCAACTGAGTTATTAACCTAATTTTTTTCAACAACCTAAAGGTGCATTGTCATGAATACATTCTATAGAGATATATTGATTGGCTTGATATTTGTCGTTGGTATTGTTGGTTTCATTTCTGGCGAATTTGTGATATCAACCGTATTATTTGCCTCGGCAGCCATTTTAAGCAATGTGTATTTAAACCGTGAGTTTTACGGTTAAGCGTTCTTCCCAAACATACTACCTCCTGGTACAAAACAAACATCGACGTCTCATTGTCTTGTTTGACCTCTCCGCTCTCATGTGTTGCCACATTGAGAGCTTTTTTTTGCCTATCCATCACGTTTACGTTGTAAAATGGCCTTTTTTATTACTTTTAAATGACACAAAACTCATGCGTACGTCTACTTTTCCCTTAAATACTGTCAAAGAAACGCCCTCTGATGCGGAAATTATTAGTCATCAATTGATGATTCGCGCCGGTCTCATTCGCAAATTAGCGTCGGGATTATACACTTGGCTACCTTTGGGGTTGCGTGTGTTGCGTAAAGTTGAAAAAATTGTGCGTGATGAAATGGAAACGGCGGGCGCACTCGAAGTGCTCATGCCTGGCCTTCAACCCGCTGAACTCTGGCAAGAAACCGGTCGCTGGGAACAATAC
>DPKY01000225.1 GCA_003542275.1 Methylococcaceae bacterium
AAGAAACTATCAATCAATAAAAAGCCATATTGTCAATAAATACACTCATCTGTATAGTAATAACCAAGTGAAATCACTTTTATTTTTACATGACTTTTTAGGAGTATTTATCATGACAACGCTTTATCGAGATATTTTAATTGCCTTAACATTTACGCTAGGCATTGCCGGTATTATTTCAGGCCAATTCATTGTATCAACCATTTTATTTGCGATTTCAGCAGTGCTTAGCAACACCTATTTGAACCGTGAATTCTACAAATCTGCACATGGTTAAGCCGCTTATTTTCGTCAAAAGCTATCACCTATTTTTTTAACGCCCACGGNNTTAAAAAGAGTGGGCGTTTTTTTATGCTATTTTTTTACACTCACCATCAGCTGCGCTTGATTATCGCTCTCATTTGCATCAGTTTCATTGGCTTTAACAAACACACTTGAACTCAATGCCCCCACTTTTTGCATAGCCACTTTGATGGTTTTGCTTGTGTGCTCGCCTGCGCCCAAATCGCCAAGTTGACAAATCACATTATCCCCCTTCTTTTCGCAGTACGTTGACGCCGACTCATAACGCATTAAATTCGGCGCTAGATAAAAACTCACCGTGGCATTCGTTGCCCCAACAACGCTTTTATTCAACACATCAATGGTGTAATCCACACAGCGATTGCGTTTAGCGGGGTTGGCGGACACATTGAGTGTGACGGTTAAATCCACTTGAGTGGCCACATGATTTGCCGCGCTCTGCGTAGCGGGCGTTTTTGCACTAGGCATATATCCACGCACCAATCTCACATAATAACCGTCATGAGTCTCTGCCCCTGCGGGCGTCTTTTTGCCTGAATTTGCCAACACCATCCACACGAGTGATTGCGCTTTAGGCAGGTAAATAGTTGATGAAATAAAACCTCTGTCTGTGGGGGCTTGAGGAAAAAGGAATGGCTCAGCGGGTTGATCATACGTTTTTAAATTCAAAATGGAATTAAGCTCATAGATATTGGGCAAACGCCAATCTGTTTTGTCAGCAAAATCACTGGTGATTTTCATTGCATTGGCATACGAAAACACTTGCGCGGTGCCTGTGCAACTTCTAGTGGACAAGTCCCACGTTTGCCCAACCGCGCAGGACTGCCACGTTAAATGCGTCAGTGCGTCGGTCACCGTGCCGCTGTCGTGTAAATCAAATTCACCACTGTTGAGTGTGAGTGTCACATCGGCGAAGAGAGGGGACGCGCCTATCAAATACATTGAGAGGCAAAATACCGTGTTTTTCATCAATGCGCATAACCTCCCATGATGGCTAAAGACACTAATTTCAGTTGCTCGGTGGGCTCGATCGTTTGATTGATATGCGTTTTGAGCGCACTATCAACGTATTCAAGCGCCCGAAAATACCAACTAATATGTTTTCTCGCTAGGCGTACGCCTGTTTTTGCGCCATAAAACGTGTATAGCGCCTCTAAATGTCGCATAAGAACGTCTTGAATATCGTTAATTGCCGGTTTATCTATCATCGTACCGGTTTCAAGAAAATGCGTAATTTGTTTAAACAACCAAGGATTGCCTTGCGCAGCACGTCCAATCATAATGGCATCCGCTCCCGTTTGCTGTAGCACAAAACGGGCTTTTTCGGGGCTGTCAATGTCACCGTTGGCAATAATAGGCAGGGCTACGGCGGCTTTGACTTGTTTGATGGTGTCATATTCGGCTTCACCTTCAAAGCGGCAAGCGCGTGTTCGCCCATGAATGGTTAACGCGGCAATGCCCGCCTCCTGTGCGATATGCGCAATAGTGAGTGCGTTACGATTGTCTTTATCCCAGCCAGTGCGAATTTTCAATGTGACAGGCACCTCAACCGCGCGGACAACGGCTTCAAGAATCTGCTTCACCAATGCCTCATCACGCAGCAGCGCCGAACCTGCCGCCACTGCACAGACTTTTTTAGCAGGACAGCCCATGTTAATGTCGATAATTTGTGCGCCATTTTGTACATTAAATTTAGCCGCTCGCGCTAAATCGTTAGGGTTTGTGCCTAAAATTTGCACGGCACGCACCCCATTATTTTCACCGTGCCTTGCGCGTAGCAGTGTCCCCGCGTTGTGGCGCAGCGTTGGATTTGAAGCCACCATTTCCGACACCGTCAAGCCTGCGCCAAATTCAGCGCAAATTTCCCGAAAAGGGGCATCGCTTACGCCCGCCATCGGCGCAAGAATGAGATTATTTTTTAAATGATACGGGCCAATCTGCATTGCCGCTACGCCCCATTAACCGTTAACGTAAAAGTAACCGGGCCATCATTGACCAATGCTACCTGCATATCGGCGCCAAACGCTCCAAATTGAACGTGCTGATAGTTCGCTAGTGCGTGCGTTTGCAGATAAGAGAACAGCGCGTGGCCCTGTTCAGGTGGCGCGGCACTGGCAAAACTGGGGCGATTGCCTTTTTGCGTGTTTGCGGCGAGGGTAAATTGCGGGACGAGCAACAAACCGCCTTCAATGTCACGCAAACTCCAATTCATTTTGTCATTATCATCGGCAAAAATACGATAATTGACTATTCGCTCAAACAATCGCTCGGCAGTGACAGCNNTCAAACAATCGCTCGGCAGCGGCGGGGGTATCATTTTTTTCAACCGCCACCAGTGCCATGATGCCTTGATCTATTTGCCCAATGATGTGGTTGTTCACACGCACACTGGCCTGCTGCACACGCTGAATAATGGTTATCATGTTTGGATTAAATTCGGTAAAAAAAATTCACTTACCAATATAGGCTGGTGTTGAAGACTGTATCGGGTACATCTTCCCCATAATGGCGTCGGCATTGCTGTTGGAAAAGCCATTTGAGGCGCTTTTAGACAATATGGCACAACGTATGAGATAGCGAGCCACTGCCGCGCTAAACTGGGTGATGAAAATAAAATCTCCCCTAGTGGACGTGTACCTAAACGACCTAAATGCCCGTGCGTAGCGTTGAGTGTTGCGCGTGGAATGACCGTTCGCGCGAGAATGAGTGGCACATTATTGCCGTAGAGCAATACCTCACGCACCAAGCAAAGCCGCTTTTGCGGCAGGGTTAATTTTTTTTGCTCAGATAAAAAAGGCACCCGCCAGCCTTCAAATAACACCTGCACACGCACCTCCCCCCATTCGCGGCGTAGACGCTGCGTGAGCGAATTGTTTTCATGCAGCCACGATTGCAAGGTATCAGGTAAGGTTTTATACCGTATTGAAATGGGGGCTATCCATTGCGGATCGCGCTTAAATAAATAACTCTGTGGCATGAAGTAGAATAGAGAAGTCAATAACAGGTGCGATAGTAACAAAGAAAAGCGCAATGAGCTACGTTCGCTTAATTTTGTTATGATGGTACATTACTTTTTTCTTTTTACACAAAAACATTACTGTCATGTCAAGAAGACCTCGCAAAAAAATATTTTCAGACATTCCTACTCCCGCCACCATTGCCTCTTTCACGCACGATGGCCGTGGCGTTGCACATATAAACGGTAAAGCGGTTTTCATTGATGAAGCCCTTCCTGGTGAGGAAGTGGAATTTATTTACACAGACAGCCGCAAAGATTTTGCCGAAGGCAAAGTGGTCACGTTACTCACGCAAGCGCCCGAACGGGTACAAGCGCCCGGTCCGCATTATGGCGTTTGTGGCGGCTGTAGTTTTCAGCACGTACACGTTGAGGCGCAAATTCAAATAAAGCAAACTCTCCTGTGTGAACAATTTAAGCGCATTGGAAAAATTGACGTTCCGCCTTTATGGGAACCGCTGGTAGGTGAGCATTGGGGCTATCGACGCAAAGCCCGCATGGGCGTGAAATATGTGGCAAAAAAAGACCGTGTATTAGTAGGTTTTCGTGAGCGACGCAATCCTTTTTTAGCTGAAATTGACAGCTGCGCTGTGATGCACCCTATTGTTGGCGAGCGTTTGATTGCCTTAGGTGAGATGATTAAACGTTTAACCATTCGTGACAAAATTCCTCAAATTGAAGTGGCGATTGGCGATGAAAAATGTGTGCTGGCGGTGCGTGTACTCGAGCCTCCCACCTTAGAGGATAAAGCCATTATGCGAGCATTTGCGCAGGCACATGA
>DPKY01000034.1 GCA_003542275.1 Methylococcaceae bacterium
ATGTGTACGCATTCGCCACACCCGTGCCATGTTCACGCATAGTTTGCAGGGATTGTTTAATGATAGAAAATGCTTTACTGGTATTGTCTTCAATGGATTTCACATGACTGTGCAAATCGCCGTCAATTTGCGTTGCCATAATGTTGACCGTATCCGCAATGCGCAAGCGCAGTTGTTCTCGAATAAATCCTCTTACCTCATAAGACGTAATCAGCGTTAAGACAATAGACCCAATTAACGACAACCCGCAAAAAGCAGAAATCAAGGTAAATTTTAACGTCAGTTTTTTAGGCATTGTTTGCAACTCTCGTCTACGAATAACGTAATTCATCAATTAGTGAAAATAAATAACGCGTGGTCACGCAACGCCACCGCGCCCGTTGGGCGCATGATTTCTGCGTTTTAGCTTCGTGACAGTGTAGCGTTTCTCTACGCGTCAACGGCGACTTTACGTCAAAAATGTGACGCAGTTCACACTTTCTGCGCTGCACGCGCCTCTAATTAAATGTTAGGTGTCATTTATTTTGATTGCCTATTAACATGATAAAAAAGAATAAGTTAGGCAAAATGCAAGACAGAAAACAGGTGATAAAAACAGGATTTTTCTTACGGGATAGCAGGGTTTTTTAAAAACCGCATAACATGACGACGAATTTTTTTTGTCTATTGCGGTAAATCTCGTGCTCAAAAAATAAAAAACAGCCATCGCATTAGGCAATAGCCTCTATTTTGCCAAGGTTGACTGCGAGCGGCAGTAAGAAAGGCGAGGAAACATTGAATGATTGTTGTAACTATTTCATCATACTGTCGCATGATATAGTGTAGACTCAATACTATATAGCCTACTTTCAGGCCGCTCAGTATTAAGCTACAAGGAGTTTCTCTTGATGGGTAAACGTGTTTTTTCAACGCTTGCGATAATCATCTGTTTTTCCAGTAACGCATGGTCTCAATATCTTCCGCAAGCCCCCGCGCCCAACGAACACGACGTTCCCCTGTCATTGACNNTCGTATGGTCTCAAGACCTTTCGCAAGCCCCCGCGCCCAACGAACACGACGCTCCCCTGTCACAGACGCTTGAAACGGCAGTCAAAACAACGTTAGACAATGACCCGCAAATTCAATCTAGCATTGAAACCATCAAGCAAGCAGAAGCTGAGCTTGTCAGCGCTGGCTTATTGCCCAATCCCGTTGTATCAGGCAGTGTATCACTTATGCCCCTCACGCAACCCTTCACCGTTAATCGTCAAGGCGGGCCGCCGCAAACCGATATTGCCGTTGCCTATCCACTCGATTGGTTTTTATTTGGCAAACGTGCCACGCAAATTGTAGCGGCGCAAAAAAATGTAGAAGTTGTTGTCGCCAATCATGCTGATTTCATAAGACAGCGCCTCGCCAAGGTGACCAGCACGTTTTATGATGTCCTTGAAGCCATAGCCATGCTTGAAGCGGCAAAAGAAGATATGCGCAATCTCAGCGAAGTAGAAACCATTACCGCTAACCGTGTCGCTTTAGGCGGCGTGGGCTCAGTGGAACTCGATAAAGTCCAGCTATTGATTTTGAATAGTCGTCGAGAGGTGAGAGTGCGTGAATTAGCCCAGCAAACGGCTTATCAGCATTTGAAAGCCTTGATGGGACTCCGTGACACAACGCCTCTTCACATTACTGGAGAGTTAACGATTACGTCACCAGCCAAACCCATCTCTATGGAGACAGCCTTTGCCCTCGCCCAAGAAAATCGCCCTGATTTACTCGCGCTTGAGCGTCAAGTGGCGCAACTTACCTCAGCGGTCGTCGTTGAAGAAGCCAAAGCGTATCCGCAAGTCACCTCCCATTTAGGTTATACAAGGCAATTTCAAGAGAAAGCCATCGGCTTTCCCGATGCCAACGCATGGGGCGGTGGCGTGGATATTTCCTTACCGTTATTTGACAGAAATCAAGGCAATATCGCCAAAAGCCAGTCAGCTAAAACACAATCCGAGCTGGATTTAAACGCCAAGCGAGTCACATTAAATGAAGAAATCAATCAAGCGGTGAGTGCGTATGAGAATGCCTATCAGATTCTCACCCATGATGATCCCGGTCAACTCGACGCCGCGCGTCATGTCCGCAACAAAATCCGCACAGCTTATGAACTTGGTGGCAAAACCTTAATGGAAGTGCTTGACGCCCAGCGAACGTATCGTGAAACGTATCGGTTACATATTGCGGCGCGTTCGGATTATTGGCACGCGTTTCACGCGCTCAACGCCGCCGTCGGCACGCCGGTTTTACACTAAAACGCCTCACCTTTCTTTTTGGGAAATACCATGTCATTATTTTTTAAAATCACCGGCTTTTTAAGTGTAGCGGTGATTGCCATCGTGGTCTTTTTGCTGTCCTCTCACGCAGACGAAGCCGTTGAAACCATCGCGCCCAAACCCACGGTCAGTTTGGCGGGCAAACGCTTAATTTCAGTGGACGCCAACAGTTTATTAGAAAAAAAATTAGACCTAACCACCGTCCGCATCGCGCGTTTGTCCTCTCCCCTCCTCTCTGTTACCGGTGCCGTGATGGCAAGACTACGCGCTGGCGCGGGTTCTGTTGAGGACAGATGGCAATTTAGCAGCGTTGAACTCTCAAGTATTTATGCCGATTGGCAACGCACCGGCACCGAAATGGAGTTTGCCACCAAGCAACTAGCCAAAACACGCGAGCTGACCGCCGCGCAATTGGTGTCGCAAAATCGCGTGGTGGAGAGATTGCGTAAATTAGTCGAAACCGGTACCGAAGCCATTCGAGATTTAACCGCCGCGCAAGCGAATTTGCTTGAAATACAATTAGAAGGGCAAAAAGCGGTCTATGAAGCAGAAAGCCAGCTTATTCAAGCCACGCACAGCCACGCCGATTTAGAACGCCGTTTAGTTCAAGCCGGTATTGATCCGGATTTATTGCTACAAGTCCCCGTCGGCACGTCGCTGGTCATGGCAGATGTACCTGAGGTGCGCCTCAATTTAGTGGCCACCAAGCAGGCTTGTGAGGCACGCTTTTATAGTTTGCCCAATCATGTGTTTAAAGGCATTGTGCGCAGCCTCGCGCCATCACTTTCAACAGAGAGCAGAACACTGCGCGTTTTCTTTGAGTTAGATGACCAGCTTGGTCAATTAAAACCGGGAATGTATGCTGAAGTGGGGCTAGGCACCAACCCGCGTGATGCCATTTTAGCGCCTGCTGAAGGCATTTTACACATTGGCGACAATGACTACATTTTGCAAGCCGCCGGCAATGACACTTGGTACATTACTACCGTGCAAGTGGGTGAGCAAATTGACGATCATGTGGAAATTTTATCCGGCCTCAAGGGGGGCGAAAAAGTGATTGGCAAAGGCGCTATTTTACTCAAGCCGCTGCTTGTTCAATCACTCATTGAATCACAAAAAGACGCAGAATTCTCACGAGGCAACGGCTTATGATTCCCGCTTTAATACGCGCCGCCCTGCACTATCGCTGGATTGTGCTGATTGTGTCCCTCCTCATTTCCAGCTTTGGCGTTTGGACGTTTACGCAGATGAAAATTGATGCGTATCCCGACATTTCCTCGCAGATGGTACAAGTTATTACCACCTACCCCGGTCGCGCACCAGAGGAAGTCGAGCGACAAATCACTGTGCCCATTGAAATTGCCATGCGCAATGTGCCCAAAGTGGAAACCATCCGCTCACGCACCATTTTTGGTTTATCGGTTGTGCAGATGATTTTTACAGAAGGCACAGAAAGTTATTGGGCGCGTCAGCGTGTACAGGAAAAACTCGCTAGCTTGCAACTGCCCACTGGCGCTGAAGCGGACTTAGGCCCGCTGGCCACCGCTTATGGAGAAATGCTGCGCTATGAATTAGTGTCTGATGGCCGCTATGATTTAATGGAATTGCGCACGCTCAATGATTGGGTGGTGATTCCCCGTTTGCTGCGCACGACGGGCGTGGCGGAAGTGTCTAATTTTGGCGGGTATGAAAAACAATATGGCGTGCTACTTGACCCCGCGCAACTGCGCCGCTTTGGTCTGTCGGTCAATGACGTTGTCGAAGCCATTCAAACCAATAATACCAGTGCAGGCGGCAGTGTCCTCTCACGCGGTAGTATGTCTTTTGTGATTCGCGGGCGAGGGGCGTTGCAAAATGAAGCCGAAATTGGCGCCATTTTTGTCAAATCCATTGGCGGCACGCCACTTTATGTGCGCGACGTGGCCACGGTTCGCCTTGATGCAAAAGTTCCTGCAGGCATTTTTAGCAAAGATACCACCGATGAAAGTGTCGAAGGTATTGTGCTCTTGCGCAAAGGTGAAAATCCTTCCGAAACGCTCAACGCCATCAATGAATCCGTGCGTGACGTCAACACAGAAGGTTTGCCTGAAGGCGTGCAAGTGGTGCCGTATTATGACCGTTCACAACTTATTGACAGCACATTGCACACCGTGGGCCATAGCGTCTTTTTGGGCGTGAGCCTTGTTATTCTTGTTTTATTGGCTTTTTTAGGACGCCCGTCTCTTGCTGGACTGGTCGCCTTAACCATTCCCTTTGCCCTGCTGTTTGCGTTGGTGATGATGTATTTTATGGACATTCCCATCGGTTTGCTGTCCATTGGCGCGATTGATTTTGGTATTATTGTCGATGGCACCGTGATTATGGCAGAGAGTATTGCCATTAAGCTCCATGCCCGCGAACACGATGCTACGCTACGCGCACAGACCATTGCACAAACGGTACTGACCGCTGCGCTGGAAGTCGAACGCCCTGTTTTCTTTTCGATTTTGATGATTGTCGGGGCGTTTATGCCATTGCTCACCCTCTCGCACATTGAAGGGTTATTGTTTAGACCGATGGCCATAACCATTGTATGCGCATTACTTGGCGCGGCCCTCTTTTCACTGCTTGTTGTGCCGGTGCTGGCGACACTGCTTTACAAAAATGGCTATACAGAATGGGAAAACCCGCTGCTTATTTGGCTATCCAAACGCTATAGTGGCTTGCTGACTTTACTCATGGACTATCGAAAAACAACACTCGCTAGTGCAGCGGGACTATTGATTGCCGTATCGCTTTTTATTGTGCCACGTCTTGGCACAGAATTTTTACCGTATATGGACGAAGGGGTGATTTGGGTACGCGCGAATTTTCCTGAAGGCACCTCCCTTCAGCAAACCTCCGCGTTTGGGCGTGATTTACGCAAAATTGCCCTGCGTTTTCAAGACGTAAAATTTGCCGCCGTACAAACAGGCCGCAACGACAGCGGTACCGACCCCTACCCGCCCAGTCGTATTGAAATGATGATTGCCCCGCAACCACGCGACACTTGGGTGCAATTCAAACGCAAACAAGAACTGATTGCCGCCTTGGGTGAAAAATTTCGCTCCGAATTTCCGACCACGCGCTTTAATTTTACACAGCCCATTATTGACAGTGTCACCGAAGACGCCAACGGAACGTCAGCCAATATGGCCATTGAATTTTCAGGTAACGACTCAGACACCTTATTAAAATTAGGTCGACAAGCCGAAGCGCTGCTCAAACGTGTTCCCGGTGCCATGGACGTAAATATCGAGCAAGAAGGCCCACAACCACAGTTGATTATTCAACCCGACAGAGCGCTGTGCGCACGCTATAACGTCAGCATTGAAGATGTCACGCAGTTAATCAATACCGCTATTGGTGGCGCTCCGATTGGGGATTTATTTGAAGGCGAGCGGCGTTTTGACATCGTGACACGCTTTGCTGTCGAGCATCTGCGTTCACCTCAAGCGCTAGGCCGCCTACCCGTTTACAATGAAAGCGGCATTCCGATTCCTTTAGCGCAAGTAGCCAAAATTGACATTATCGATGGACAAACCATGATTGCGCGGGCAGAAGGTCGCCGTCGCATCACTGTGCGCAGCGATATTGTTGGTCGCGATCAAGGCAGTTTTGTCGCGCAAGCCCAAGCGCTATTTCAACAAGAAGTGACCATTCCCAATGG
>DPKY01000120.1 GCA_003542275.1 Methylococcaceae bacterium
TTTTTGTGCACCTTTACCCTATACCGTTAACTATTTTTATCCTAACTTTATAATAACAATGAGAAAAATCATGCGAAAAAAACATCCTTTCAAGCTCACTTTATTATCACTAGCGATTTTGGCCAGTTTTTCTGTGTATGCCCACGGCGAATATACAGACGTCAACACAGACGCAACGTTAAGCCCTGACAAGGAAAAAACAAAATCGAAAAAAGCCAAAAAAGCGAAAGTCGATAAAGACGCCGTTGAACTTGAAGATATGATTATCACGCAGCGAGCCGATTCGCTCGTAGGCATTGCAGGTAGCGCCTCACAAGGCAACGTAGGGCAAGAACAATTGAAATATCGCCCTATTACACGCCCAAGTGAAGTGCTCGAAACCGTGCCGGGATTGATTTCTAGTCAACACAGCGGTGAAGGCAAAGCCAGTCAGTATTACCTGCGCGGGTTTAACTTAGACCACGGCACCGACTTTCTCACGCAAATCGACGGCGTACCGGTCAATTTACCCTCGCATTCGCACGGTCAAGGCTGGATGGATACCAATTTTCTCATTCCCGAGCTGATTGAAACCATCAGTTATCAAAAAGGAAATTATTACGCGGAAAATGGCGATTTCTCCAGCGCGGGGGCAGCCAATATTCAGTACATGACGAATTTACCCGACCACACGGTCAAATTTACCGGCGGTAGTTTTGATTATTATCGAGGCCTTGTGATGGGCTCACAAAAAGTGGGCGACGGCAATTTGCTTTACGCAGGTGAAACGGTGCATAACGGTGGCCCTTGGCTGGTGAGTAATGAATATTTAAAATTTAACGGTGTGTTAAAATACAGTGAAGAACATGGCGATCACGGCTGGAGTATCACCGGTATGGCAATGGGCGCTAATTGGAACGCCACAGACCAAATCCCCAAACGTGCCGTTGACAATGGCTCACTGGATCGCTTTGGCGCCATTGACCCCACCGATGGCGGGCGCAGTGATCGCTATAGCGTTACCGGTGAATGGCATCGTCAAGATAAAGACAGTAAAACGCAGCTCATGGCCTATGGGCTCTTTACCTCGCTGGATTTGTACTCGAATTTTACTTATTTCATGGATGACCCCGTAAATGGCGACCAATTTGGCCAACCTGACAAACGTTATGTGACGGGTTTTAAAGCGGCACACACCCTTTTTCACAAATTGGGGCAATTTGATTCTGAAAGCACATTTGGTTTGCAATTTCGCAATGACAATATTCAAAATAGCTTAACGCACACCAAGGCCCAGCAAATTCTTGATTACACACGCAATGATACGATATGGCAAAGCAGTTTGAGCCCCTATTTTGACAACAAAACCACCTGGACAAATTGGTTTAAAACCGATTTGGGGGTACGCCTTGATGGTTATCGCTTTAATGTGAGCAAAAGTAATCAAAATGCCAATAACGGCACGGTGTATGACGGCATGGTCAGCCCCAAACTGGGCATGGTCTTTGGCCCTTGGGAAGAGACAGAATTTTATCTCAATGGTGGCCTAGGGTTTCACAGCAATGATGCCCGAGGGGTGAATACCCGTGTTGATCCTTCAACAGGAAAAACCACGGATGGCGATGGCAACCCCATTGAAAAAGCCGTTCCGCTCTCACGTACCTATGGCGCAGAAATTGGGGCGCGTAGTAACTGGATTGAAGGTTTAAACAGCACCCTTGCGATTTGGTGGCTGGATATTGATTCTGAATTAGTGTTTGTCGGTGACGCAGGCACCACGGAAGCTAGCCACCCTAGCCGCCGCTACGGAATTGAATCGGCCAATTTTTACTCGCCCAATCACTGGCTGACCTTGGACGCGGATTTGAGTTTCTCTAAAGCACGTTTCCAAGGCAATCCCGCTGGTGGCAATTACATTCCCGGTGCGGTGGAAACCGTCATTGCTTCAGGCGCGACAGTGCATGACGTGTTTGGCGGATTTTATGGCGGTCCTCGACTGCGTTATTTTGGCCCACGCGCCTTAATTGAAGATAACAGCGTGCGCTCACAAGAAACCTTGATGCTTTCAGGTACAGTGGGCTATGAATTTAACAAACACGTTAAAATCCAAGGCGAAGTCTTTAATTTGCTCAATCGCCAAGACAGCGGTATTGATTACTTCTACAGCTCCTGCTTAAAAACAGACCCTTGCTACAATTCAGGCAATGGCGCGGGCATTGATGACATTCATTTCCACCCTGTTGAGCCCATTAGTTTTAGAATGTCGTTAATAACCAATTTCTAAACAGTATAAATTCACCATGCGCAGCTAACTCGCCGTTTATCTGCGCATTTTTTAAAGGTATTGAGGGGATTAAAATGAGAAAAATAACAGCGTTCTCTGTTTTCATGCTGGCTTGGCAAAGCGCCAGTGCGGTGGAAATTAAAAGTTTTAATGGCATTCGTTTTGTGAAAATTGAAGCGGGGTGTTTTCAAATGGGGCAAGATAAGCAAACACAATTAGCCGCCAACGACAAACAAACCACCGGCAATGAATTACCGCAACATAAAGTCTGTATCACTCAGCCGTTTTATCTCAGTGAAACCGAAATCACACAACAACAATGGGAAGACGTCATGGGCAGTAATCCCAGCAAGTTCAAAGGCCTCTATCGCCCTGTTGAAAAAGTGAGTTGGAATGATACGCAATTATTTATTGAAAAATTAAACGATAAAGAAAAAACCGATGCGTATCGATTGCCAACAGAAGCGCAGTGGGAATACGCCGCACGGGCGGGGACACAAAGTGTGTATTCGTTTGGTGATGATCCCAAAAACACGCCAGAATACGCGTGGTTTGGCAATGAAGGCTACGGCGGCGATACCCATGATGTTGGCAAGAAAAAACCCAATGCGTGGGGACTTTTGGATATGCACGGCAACGTGTGGGAATGGGTGCAAGACTGGTACGAGGGGGATTACTATAAACACAGCCTTGAAAGTAATCCACAAGGCGCCGAAAATGGGCAATATAAAATTTACCGTGGCGGCAGTTGGGTCGCAAAAGCCCCACTGCTACGCTCGGCGGTTCGCTATAGCGGTTTACCCAGCACGCGTAGCAGCGATATTGGTTTTAGATTAGCAAGAGACGTTCAATAATGACAAGCACAGCAAGGCAATTTTCATGACAATCAACCTAGAAGACTGGCAACACTCGCATCATTTCAACGAAGGCAATCCACTTGCCGAAAGGAACACACGCCTTGCTGTGTTGCTCACCGCCTTGATGATGGTCGCTGAAATCATTGGTGGGTGGATGTATAACTCCATGGCATTGCTAGCGGATGGCTGGCACATGAGCTCGCACGTCCTTGCGCTAGGGCTTTCTGCATTGGCGTATCGCACGGCGCGGCGTTTGAAACATGATGCGCGATTCGCTTTTGGTACATGGAAAATTGAGATTATTGGCGGTTACACAAGCGCCATTTTTTTGATTGGCGTGGCGGGCGTGATGCTCTATCAATCCATTGAGCGCCTCATTTCACCAAGTATCATTCACTATGAACAAGCCATCGCCATTGCAGCAGGTGGCCTTGTTATCAACCTTGCCTGTGCGTGGCTACTCAACGATGCGCACGGTCATCATCATACACATCACGGCCACCACCATGATCACGACCATCATCATGATCTCAATTTGCGTTCGGCGTATTTACACGTCATGGCCGATGCGGCAACGTCGGTGCTTGCCATGATTGCATTGTTTGGCGGCAAACTATGGGGCGCAAACTGGCTTGATCCGGCGATGGGGATCATCGGCTCAGCTTTAGTGGTCGTTTGGGCGTATCAGTTGATGATTGAAACAGGAAAAGTGCTACTGGATGCAGAAATGGACGCACCTGTTGTGGCGGAAATACGCGAGGTGATTTTGATGAGCCCTATTCCAGCGCACATCATAGACCTGCACGTCTGGCGCGTGAGCAGAAATAAATATGCGTGTATTTTATCTTTAGTGACCACGGAATCTGTGAATGCGCATTATTTTAGAGAACAACTAAGCGTCCATGATGAACTGGTACATATTACCGTTGAAATCCATCAACTCACCCAACTATAGGTCATAACGATGCAAAAAACAAAACGGTTATTGTGGCCTGTTTTATTATGCGTGATGGTCAATGAGGCGTTTGCGCTTCCCCTCTCGCCAAAAGCGGTGCCACCACCTGATACAAAAATCAATATCACGACAGCGACGGTACAAAAAGGGCGCTTCGAGCAAGAATGTAGCGATATTTTCACACCAAAACAAACAAATTGCGTTTGTGTTGCGAATATCACGCGTCCGGTCATCAGTGGGTTGAGCGATGAAAATGCACAGCGTGACCTCAATAACCAATTTTTTACTTTTGCACATGACGGTAGTTTATGCGAAGGCGCCCCCAAAAAAGGCCACTCTCCTCTTAAACTCTCAACGGGCATCAATCAATCAAAAACTCAGGCAAATTACCGCATTGACATCAATAACGCGCATTTTCTCGTCATTTCTCAAACAGCTGACGCCTTTTTTGTGGGGGCAGCGCACGGTATGCACAGTGAAGAGAGTTATATTATCAACACGCAAACCGGCCAGCGCCTGTCACCTCAAGCCATTTTTGGTGAACATCTCGATGAAGTCAATGCGCATATCTACCACTATTTA
Organism: Methylococcaceae bacterium; assembly: GCA_003542275.1. Lineage (GTDB taxonomy): Bacteria > Pseudomonadota > Gammaproteobacteria > Methylococcales > Methylomonadaceae > UBA10906. The sequence continues at coordinate 4,658 of DPKY01000120.1, forward strand.
AAAAACAATAAATCGCTTGTCCTGTTTGACGAAATAGTAGAAGAGCAAAAAAATCGCTTTCTTACGGCGCAAATGTGCAATGGTTGCTCGCTGTTTGTGACGCCAGCGGGTATAAAAGCCACGTTTGGTGAATACAGCATTGGGCCGTATGGGGCTGGCCAGATTGATGTGTTGATTCCGCCTAAATTCGTCGTCTTTAAGCCACTGCGTGAGTGGTTAATGACGCATAGCAAACCGTTAGCGAAAACATAAACACGCTTGTCATCCATTCACTAAAGGCTACAGCAATGAAAAAAATCTTCTTACTTGTCGTATTGATACTAGGCGGTTGCGTTGGCCTACCTGAGAACATTCAACCGATTTCGCCTTTTCATCTTGAGCGTTATTTAGGCACATGGTATGAGATTGCGCGACTCGACCACCGTTTTGAGCGTGGTTTGACGCAAATTTCAGCCGAATACAGCCTGCTTCCCGATGGCGCCGTAAAGGTCATCAATCGTGGCTATGACGCTGAAGAAAAACAATGGCATGAAGCACAAGGCAAAGGGTATTTTGTGCAATCGCCTAATGAGGGCTATTTAAAAGTGTCTTTCTTTGGGCCATTTTATGGGGCCTATGTTGTGTTTGAATTAGACACCGATTATCAATACGCACTCATTTCTGGGCCAGATAAATCGTATTTTTGGCTACTTGCCCGCACCCCCACCATCGACGAAGCGCTCAAAACACGCCTTATTGCCAAAGCGGCGGCTCTAGGCTTTGATACTTCTGCGTTGATTTATGCACCGGCCCTTCACTAATTAACGCTATTTATGCTCAACCAACTTGTTGTCAAAAATCTCACTGTTTTCTCCAACGCACAGTTGACACTAGGTCAGCATCTCAATGTGATTGTTGGTGAAAACGGCACGGGAAAAACACATTTACTCAAAATTATTTATGCTACGCTGGCCACCAGCGCCCAAGAAGGTCGCAAACCCAACGCCTCCGCGCCCACTAAATCGTTATTGCAATATAAATTAGCGGATAAATTGATCAATGTTTTTCGCGCAGAATCGCTTGGCCGTTTAGCGCGACGCACACACGGGCGCGAGCGGTGCGAGATTAACATGATCTACAGTGAGCCTGCGCTGAATTTAATGTTTAGTTTTGCACCAAACAGTAAATCAGAAGTGACCATTGAAAAATTGCCGCAACAGTGGATACAAACCGAACCCACTTTTCTGCCCACGCGCGAATTACTGACTCTTTTTCCCAATTTCATTTCAGTGTATGAAAATCATTATTTGGAATTTGAAGAAAATTGGCGTGATGTCTGCGTGCAACTTGGGGCACTACTTCAAAAAGGGGAAAAAGAAAAACGCATTCGCCAATTACTCATGCCACTCGAAAAAGCGATGGGCGGCACCATTGAACTGGATAAAAATGGCCGTTTTTATCTCAAAACCCACCAAGGACGCATGGAAATGCCGCTTGTTGCAGAGGGCTTACGAAAATTAGGTATGCTTGCCCGCCTGATTGCAACAGGCGCTTTACTGGATAAAGGCTATTTATTTTGGGATGAACCTGAAGCAAATTTGAATCCAAAACTCATTCGCGCAGCGGCACAGACGTTGATTGCCTTGGCTGAAAATGGCATACAAGTTTTCATTGCCACGCACAGTTTCTTTTTGTTAAAAGAGCTCGACATCTTAATGCGCCAAAAGCCGCTACAAAAACGTTTTATCGGGCTCTCACAACAAGGCAATGACGCTGACATTACCATCGAGCAAGGCGATTGTTTGCATTCGTTAAAAAACATTACCGCCCTTGATGAAGAATTGGCGCAATATGACCGTGAAATGGACGCGCGTTGTGACTGATATTATCGAGGGAAAATTACGTTTACAGTTTGCAGAGGGCTGGCAAGCCATCAAATTTGACAGCACAAACTGGCATCGTCATCAAATGAAAAGTCAACTCAAAGCAATGGATGTGCTCGCCACGCACAATGATCAACACTGGTGGATTGAAATTAAAAATTGTGAGGGATTTGAAACGGCTAATCTGCCCCGATTATCCCCCATCGACAGCGCTGAGGTGTTAAAAGTCAAAGCGTTTGTCAAAAAAAATGGCTTAAAACGCCATGTTCGTATCACGCGAAAAAAACTCTTTATCGTGGATGAAGTCGTCAAAAAAATGCGCGATACGCTGTTGAGCCTCACGTTTGCGCGACGTTTTGAGGAACCGGAGTTGCTGGCTTTTTCACAATGGTGCGGCAGTGACAAAC
>DPKY01000184.1 GCA_003542275.1 Methylococcaceae bacterium
AGATCGACGTTATGTTTCATCACATCTGGATTAACAAAGTGGATTTTTATATTTTTCATTAAAGCCTCGATTATAAAATGCAAAAAATTGTAAACCACCTAGCGTTTTAGGTCATCAGTGAATGACGGTCATCCTAAAACACACCATCACTTTCATCAACTCATCCCTAAACAGAAACCGGTAACGAGGCAGTTTTCAACACCTCGGTTGCCCATTGATTTAAACTCTTGCCGTGCATTTCAGCAGCGACAATAGCGGCGCGGTGGATTTCGGGATCCACACGCAAAAGGATCTTGCCATTGCTCGGCTTATCTGGTTTTTGTCCTAACTGCTCACAGGCGTCTAAATAATTATCAACCGCTTCTTCAAAGGCGGTACGCAGTTGTGCTACCGATTCCCCATGAAATACAACAATGTCTCTGATACCTGAAATGTGCCCTACAAAAATAGCATCATCATCGTCGTAATCGATACGGGCAAGATACCCTTTGTACTTCATTGCATTATTCATGGCTGGATTCCTATCTTTTGTAAAAATAAACGCGCATCTTTCACTCTATAACGCAGCGCTTCTCTTTGCGGATGGGGGCTTAGAATTCAAGACGCAAACGCTGGGCGTGATAAAAAGCATCGTTCAAAAAGTAAAATTAAAACCGTGTTTTTGAATACGGTAAATAAGCGTATTGCGTGAGATGCCAAGTAATTTTGCTGATTGAGAAACATTGCCGTTGGTACGATGCAAGGCTTGTTTAATTAAACGTGCTTCGAGTTCCTCTAATTTGAGTCCTGTTTCGGGGAGTGCAAAATATTTTGGCGTGAGTTGATGCGTATTGTCTGTTAATTCACTTGGTAATTGTGCGGGTTCAATGACCTTGCCTGCAAACAGCACACTAAAGCGCTCGCAGATATTGCGCAATTCACGAATGTTGCCTGGCCAGTGATAATGCTTGAGCACAGCGAGGCTACGTTGACTCAATACAGGCGCTTTCACGCCTTGCTCGTTTTCAAATACCTGAAAGAAATGTTCGATTAAGAGTGTAATGTCTTCTGAACGGTCAAGTAAGCGAGGTAATTCAATAGAAAAAACATTTAAACGAAAATACAAATCTGGGCGAAATTGTCTACACGCAATCAATGGCTCTAAATCTGTGTTGGTGGCAGAGAGGATTCGCACATCCACTTTACTGGGCTGCACATCACCAATGGCTAAAAATTCCCCCGAATCTAAAAAATGCAGTAATTTGCCTTGAATAGAAAGTGGCAAGGCGTTGATTTCATCTAAAAAAAGCGTCCCTCCATCAGCGGATTTGAGCAAACCGCAGGTATCATGCGTGGCACCTGTAAAAGAACCTTTCTTGTGGCCAAACAATTCCGATTCAATTAAATGCGCTGGCAAGGCCGCGCAATTTAATTTTAAAAAAACCGCCTGCGCTCGCTTACTCGCTTGTTGAATGGCTTGCGCAAAGACTTCTTTTCCCGTGCCGGTAGCCCCTTTTAAAAGCACTGTCGTGTCAGTTGGCGCAACTAATTTTGCATGGGAAATGCACGCATTTAAAAGCGATGAGCGCGTAATAATAGTTGAAAAATGATCCATAAAACGCTACACAGCAATTACTATACCGCCCTCGTAAAACGCGAGGTAATTGGCATAGACAAATCATTTAAAAACGTAATTTAATACAATAAAAACAACCTATTATAGTTATTTTGCGTCAAAGACACGCGCTGAACACATCGACACAAAAAAGCGTGCGTCACCCCTTATTTTTTAAAAAAATGTGTGATTTCACCTATTTTTTTCAAAAGTGCGTGAAATGCAACAGTTTTTTATTGTGCGCAAGTTGGACACTGCGCATTTTTACGCAGACGCAGCGTATTAAATTCCATGGTGAAGCCATCAATGACGAGCAAACGCCCTGTGAGCGTTTCACCTATACCGATAATGATTTTCATCGCTTCTAAGGCTTGAATACTGCCCACAATCCCCGTAATGGGTGAAATCACGCCATTGGTTGAGCACGTTTGCACTTCTTCACCGTCTTGTTGATAGAGGCAGTTATAGCAAGGGCTGTCATTATTTCCCGCTGTAAATACACTCACTTGCCCTTCAAAACGAATCGCCGCGCCTGAAACAAGTGGCGTTTGGTATTGCACACACGCGGCATTGAGCGCAAAACGCGTGCGAAAATTATCACTACAATCTAAAACAATATCAGCACCTTGCACTTCTTTTTCGAGTGTTGTGCCCTCAAGTTTGGCTTTGATTGCACGCACATTCACATCAGAATTTAAATTTTTTAATGTTTCAAGGGTTGAAATTACTTTATCCATCCCTACATTGTGAGTGTGATGTGCAATTTGTCGTTGTAGGTTGGAGAGGTCAACGTGGTCGTCGTCATAGAGGGTGATATGCCCCACCCCCGCCGCCGCAAGATACATCGCTGCAGGCGAGCCAAGGCCACCAGCACCAACAATGAGAACGTTTGCATGAAGTAATTTTAATTGGCCACAAATATCAATTTGCGGCAACATGATTTGTCGGCTGTAGCGATAGAGTTGATTATCGTTCATAGTGTTGCGTTTAATCGTAATTTTTTGTAAGGCGATGTCCACTCCGTTTTTTTAACTTAATTCAAAGAGTGAGACGTTTTATCTTTTTATTTTAATCTATTCTTAGGAGTTTTATATGAGCATTAAACCATTGCATGACCGCGTTATCGTTAAACGTGTTGCTGAAGAAACCACGACCGCTGGCGGCATTGTGCTTCCTGGCAGCGCGGCAGAAAAGCCAAGCCAAGGTGAAGTGTTGGCTGTTGGAACAGGCAAACCACTTGAAAACGGCACTGTGCGCGCTTTGCAAGTCAAAGTAGGCGACAAAGTTTTATTTGGCAAATACTCAGGTAGTGAAGTGAAAGTAGATGGTCAAGAAGTTATCGTCATGCGTGAAGACGATATTTTAGCGATTTTAGCGTAATTGATTGATAAACAATCCGTTATCAATTCACACTTTTTAAAATTTTAAAATAGGTATTCAAAAAATGGCAGCAAAAGACGTATTATTTGGTGATGATGCGCGTGTTCGTATGGCGCGTGGTGTAAACATTTTAGCAAACGCAGTAAAAGTGACATTAGGTCCTAAAGGACGTAATGCCATTTTGGACAAAAGCTTTGGTGCGCCAACTATTACTAAAGATGGTGTATCGGTAGCTAAAGAAATCGAATTAAAAGATAAATTCGAGAACATGGGCGCACAAATGGTGAAAGAAGTTTCATCAAAAACCTCTGATGTGGCCGGTGACGGTACAACAACTGCTACCGTTTTAGCACAAGCGATTGTCAACGAAGGTTTAAAAGCCGTTGCTGCGGGTATGAACCCGATGGATTTAAAACGCGGTATTGATTTAGCGTGCACCAAAGCCGTTGAAGCCGTTGTCGCTTCAGCAGCGCCGTGTGCAGACAATAAAGCAATTGCGCAAGTCGGTACCATTTCAGCAAACTCTGACGAATCAGTGGGGCAAATCATTGCCGAAGCGATGGAAAAAGTGGGCAAAGAAGGTGTGATTACCGTTGAAGAAGGTTCAGGTCTGGACAATTCACTTGACGTGGTTGAAGGGATGCAATTTGACCGTGGTTACTTATCACCTTATTTCATCAACAAACAAGACAGCATGAGCGTGGAATTAGATGACCCATTCATCTTAATTTACGACAAAAAAATCTCAAATATCCGCGACTTATTGCCAGTGTTGGAAGGCGTTGCAAAATCGGGTCGTCCGTTATTGATTATCGCTGAAGACGTAGAAGGCGAAGCGTTGGCCACATTGGTTGTGAACACCATTCGCGGTATTGTCAAAGTCGCGGCTGTTAAAGCCCCTGGTTTTGGTGACCGTCGTAAAGCAATGCTTGAAGATATTGCGGTTCTCACCAATGGTCAAGTGATTTCAGAAGAAGTGGGCTTGAGCCTTGAAAAAGCAGAATTAGCACAACTAGGCACAGCAAAACGCGTTCAAATCACTAAAGACAACACCACCATCATTGATGGTTACGGTTCAGAAGACGCTATTAAAGCACGCGTGGCGCAAATTCGCGCCCAAGCTGAAGAAGCGACGTCTGATTATGACAAAGAAAAATTGCAAGAGCGTTTGGCTAAGTTGAGTGGTGGTGTTGCGGTTATTAAAGTCGGCGCGGCAACTGAAATCGAAATGAAAGAGAAAAAAGCTCGCGTAGAAGATGCGTTGCATTCGACTCGCGCTGCCGTTGAAGAAGGTGTGGTGGCTGGTGGTGGTACGGCGTTGGTTCGTGCCTTAGCGGCAATTAAAGACTTGCAAGGCATCAATCACGACCAAACCGTGGGCGTGAACATTCTGCGTCGCGCAATGGAAGAGCCCCTTCGTCAAATCGTGGCAAATGCGGGTGATGAACCTTCAGTTGTCTTCAACGAAGTGCAAAAAGGCACAGGTAACTTCGGTTACAACGCGGCAACAGGTCACTATGGTGATATGATTGAAATGGGCATTTTAGACCCTGCTAAAGTCACACGCACCGCGTTGCAAAATGCCGCGTCTGTTGCAGGTTTGATGCTCACCACTGAAGTCATGATTGCTGATGCACCGAGCGAAGATAAAGGCGGTGCACATGGTCACGATATGGGTGGCATGGGCGGAATGGGAGGTATGGGCGGCATGATGTAATCATCACGTTGGCTTAAATTCCAAAAGCCCCGATTTGCTTTGAAGCAGTCGGGGCTTTTTTGTTTGTTTGTTTGTTTGTTTGTTTGTTTAAAATTGAGTTTCGTTTAAAATGCAAGTCTGTTGAAATTTTTTTTATTGAGAAATTTATGAATCCCACAACGCTATCACTTACACTCGATTCTTCTGTAAAAAAATCATCGCAAAAACAAAAAACTAACTTTGCAATAGATGAATTCGATAAAGCGAGAATGGAACGTGCTTTATCTATGGAATCAATAAAATTGCCAGAGGATTTAACTCGTGAGAAAAAACGCAAATTTCTGTTGGAATACAGTGAATAGCGATGGCTTCTTTTTATCGCGTTGAATTTCGTAGACAATTTGCAATCGAATTTAAAAATTATCCTGAAAACCAACAAGACAAAATCCTCGATTTTATCGAAACGTTTGAACAACAGGGTTTGACTGATTTCTCAAAATACGCAGGAAAGATTGCCCCTTCGTGGTCCAATTTGGAAAGTTCAAATCCAACTTATGCTTACGCCAAAGAAAATAATTTATGGCATTACCACATTGGCATTCCGATTTATCAACAACTTCACACAAAATATAAAACCTCCGATGTTGTTTTACATTTTCAATGGCAACAAGGTGAAAACGTAATTTATCTCGTGGATATTTATAGTCACTATAGATATGACGGCAGTTTTTATCTGCCTCCTTCAAATTATTTGTAAAAAACGGATTTGCATCACGCCTTTGGAACTTTGTTTGAATACGTTTTGAAAATTTGCGGCTATCGTGTGAAGCATCGAACAGTGACATTAGTGGTTGCATGAAATGAGGACATTCGCGTTATTTCAGCACGTCACGCCGAGCCTCACGGAATTGGCAAGCGCACATTAAAAATTTCTGCTAAATTAAAAATGACACAAAATACTCAATAAAGAGCCCCGATGCTAGTACTACCATCGGGGCTTTTTTTGCGGTAAGCTATAGCAAACGCACCATAATTTAATGTTAAAATGCGGATATTTAGCAGAGTCGAAGGCTATGGCATACGGTGCACAATTTAGAAAAAAACTGTTAGCAGTACAAGAAGCAGAAGGATTGAGCAATGAAGAGG
>DPKY01000270.1 GCA_003542275.1 Methylococcaceae bacterium
GCAACATAGGCTTTTTGGCCTGCGGTGTGCGTTGTTAAGACCAGTTCAATATTTTCACTCACCGTCCGCCAAGGCAACAAACAAGGACGCTGAAAAACATAACCTATTTTCGGCAAGTTTTGCGTGTTGCTTAAATGAATATTCCCCACATAATCCCTATCAAGGCCAGCGATACTGTTGAGTAGTGTCGTTTTACCACAACCAGAGGGACCCACCAAACAGACAAATTCGCCTGCATGGAGTGTGAGTGAAAAATCTTCTATGGTTGGGGAGAGCGTTCCCCGATGGGTTTTATTTTGGATGTCAATGAGAATGTCAGTCATAAACGCCAGCGTCTTGCAAGGTTGTCAAGCGGTTTGAGCAACGCAAATTCAATGAGTTGAATAACGCTAACAAACGCGATGGTGTACGCTAAAATGCTCGCAATATCAAACCATTGAAAAAACAAATGCAGTTGATAGCCCATGCCGTTGCTGCGCCCGAGGAGTTCAACCATTAAAATAATTTTCCAAATCAGCGCAATCCCCGAGNNGAGCGGGTAGCACTCATAAAAAAAGGGTGCAATTGCGGCAAAATGACGTGTTTTAGCGTTTTAAAACGGCTAAATTGATAGCTTTTTGCCATGTTCAGTAAATCATTGTCTAGCGCCCGTGCGCCTTCTCGCAGCGTCACGATGACATTTGGCACTTTATTGATAACGACGGCTAAAATAGCGGAAAATTCACTTAAACCAAACCAGACGTAACACAAAATAATCGTCACCAGCGCGGGTATATTTAAAAACATGACCAGCCAGTGATCAAAAAACGCATTGAGTGTGTTATTTCTGCCCAGTGCAATACCCAGGGCACTGCCTATCGTCATGGCAATGCAAAAACTGATGACGAGCCGCCTTAGCGTTGCGCCTAAATGATAAAGTAGCTCACCGCTCAAGCAATGCGTCAAAAAAACCTGCGCAACCGTCTGTGGCGTAGGCAATAGCGTGCTGTTTAATTGCCATGCGAGAATCTGCCAACCACTTAAAAAAACGAAGATAGACGCTATAGACAGTGTTTTTGACAACAAAAGTATTTACTCCGTTGTCCAGAAAGTGCCCGGTGAGAGTTCTGCCTTGTCACCGATGCTTGGATTGAATTGATGCAGAATGCTGTAGAGTTTTTGCGCCGCCACTGGAAAATCCGCTGTCCATGCACCTATGCGCCCCTCACAATAGTGTTCGCGCAAATGTGGCGGGGGTGCGGGCATTGTAGCCGTAGCGTGTTGCCATGCGTTCTCGTTGTTGCAAAGCGTATTTTTTGCCTGTGCTGTAGCATTAAAAAAGGCGGCTAATGCGGGTTTGTGTGCGTTTGCCCATGAGGTATTGAAAACATAGCCAAGCGTTGGCACTGTGTCTTCAATACCTAATTTTTCTTGCAGTGCTTTGCCGTCAAGTAATTGTTTATAGCCTTCAGCCTGCAGTTGCGCGGCAAAATGCCAATAAGTGAGGATAGCGTCGACGCGTTTATGTTTGAGTTGCTCGCTAATTAAAGGCGGAGCGCCAAAGGTTTTTTCCGTGTTTTCCTGTAAGTTGACGCCTTCTTTTTTGGCGACCGCTTGAAGCAACAGCCAATTTTTGTCTAATTCACCGCCAGTGATACCGAGGCGTTTGCCTGCCAAATCTGAAATCTGTTCAATGGGACTGTCAGCAGGCACAACCAAGGCGCCTGATATGGCAGAGTAAGGGTAGAGTGTCCACTGCGCACCGTGTTGCCTTGCTTGCGCAACCCAAAGCCAGTCGGCGACAATGATGTCCACCGCGCCCGATTGCAACGCAATTTTTGCCGCTTCGGCGGTGGCAACACGTTGAATTTGCACATCAAAAGCGTCAGATTGCGGTAAAACGCGCAATTCCCACTCCAAGGTGCCGGCACTTTGCACGCCAATTTTCAATACTGTTTTTTCGCTGGCAAAAGCGTGCTGACATAACACCACGCAAACTGCTGCCGTCACTTTATGTAATTTCATGAATACTCCTAAAGTTTAAGTGAAAACTACGCGACAAATTTTTGCAAAATAGTGTCTAAAAAATCCCACCCAAACGCTGTGCAGGTATAAATATCGCCAGATTTAACCAATAATTTTTCACGCACGCAATCACTTAATTGTCTCTCAAGTGAGCAAGGGCCTAAACCGGTTACCTTTTCATAATGTGAAAGCGAAAAGCCTTGCTTTAAGCGTAGGTGATTCATTAAAAACTCTAAAGGCAAATCAGCTTGTGAAATCGTTTCTTCTATAAAAGGGTGCGCGGTGATTTGTTGATAGCGTTCGGGATGTTTGTTTTTTTGCGTGCGAACAATGTTGTGGGGCTCAGATAAGCTAATTTTCCCATGTGCACCCGCGCCAATGCCCAGATAATCGCCAAATTGCCAATAGTTTTTATTATGTCGACATTGCTTGCCCTGCAAACTGTATGCAGACACCTCGTATTGCTCAAAATGATGCGCAGCGAGCAGCGCTTGACAATGTCGCTGCGTGTTTAAAATAGCGTCATCAGAGGGGAGGGTGGGGGGATAGCGGTGAAAATAGGTATTGGGCTCAAGGGTGAGCTGATAAAACGATAGATGTGTGGGGGCAAGTGCAATGCCTGTTTGAATGTCTTTTTCACTGTGCGTGAGAGTGGCGCTGGGTAGGCCAAACATTAAATCTAGGTTAATGTTCTCAAAATTGGCTT
>DPKY01000267.1:0-11746 GCA_003542275.1 Methylococcaceae bacterium
TCCCATAAGGCACAACGGCTGGGCAGGCTTTTTCACAGGCGCGGCAGAGTAAGCAGCTGTCGATATGCGCGAGCAGATTATCTGAGAGGGGTAATTGTGCATTTGACCACGCTTGAATGAGTGCAATGCGCCCGCGCGGTGATTCATTTTCATTTTGTGTGTGCGTGTAGGTTGGGCAATGCGGCAGGCAAAGTCCGCATTTTACGCAGCTATCGGCAATGCTTAAAAGACGTTGTTTTGTTGTAGTAGGTTGTGTCATCGTGTTTTTTCCATTAGCGTGAGCGCATGAACAATAGCGTGGTATTCATCAAGTTTAGGACGATATAAAAAAACGCCTAGGCCAGCGACGAGCGTCAATATGTAGAGCGTATTGACGCTATCGCCTAAAATATACATGATCGCGCCAAAACTCCCAATGATCATCATAACGCCAAGCGATACACTTACCGTACATAAATAACGTTGCTTTGCCAGCGCGTCGATGTCGATAATCGGTGCGAGGGCAGGCATAGTTTGGTTTAAACGCAAAAAAACGTAACGCAGCAAATTTGTCAACGGTAAAAGTAAAATCACGCTGATGTAGCAAACCGTTCGCCAAACAATCAAATCTTCTAGTGGCAGGGGAGTGGGCTTATAATCGCCGGTGAGGTGCGTGAGAAAAGGCAGAGCGCAAAGCAAGGCGACACCCAAGCCGGTTAGCATCCATAGAGAAAAAAGGGGTTGTGCTGTGAATTTCAAAAGAGACACTCGTTTGTTAAGGGCAGATTGAATGTGCTTATTTTATGCGTTAATGTGTTGAGCGTAAATTTTTCATGAATAAATTTATTTTATAGCGCGCACAGCGTATGCGTTGGCGCCTTGCGTTGATGAAAAGTGCTATAATGAGGCCATTAACAGCAGGAAGGGGGGAATAGAGTATGTTTGAAGTGGGTTTTTCAGAGTTGGTCATGGTCGGGCTGGTGAGTTTGCTAGTCATTGGCCCTGAGCGCTTGCCTAAAGTAGCGAGAGTGGTGGGCTTTTGGCTGGGAAAAATGCAGCAGATGATTGCTAATGTCAAAGTAGAGATTAGCCAAGAGCTTCATGCAGAAGAGATTCGTCAGTTGCTCAAAGAGAATGAAAGCCTATACTCACTCGATGACAAAATAACGGATAAAACATTGCAGGATACGACGAATATAAACGCAGCGCCTCATCTCACCTCTCGTGCTCCCGCTTCTCATGAATAATAGCGATATCAACACGGCAGATTTGCCGTTTATCTCCCATTTAATTGAGCTACGCAATCGATTAGTGCGTATTGTCATTTTCATTGGGATGGTGGCACTACCGCTCTCTCTTTACGCCAATGATATTTATGCGTTACTTGCGCAGCCACTCATGGCGCATTTGCCGCAACACAGTTCGATGATTGCAACGAATGTGACGTCACCGTTTATGACGCCATTTAAATTGTCGCTGGTCACGGCGGTTTTTATTTCAATGCCCTTTGTACTGTACCAATTTTGGAAGTTTCTCGCACCAGCGCTCTATCGCAATGAACAGCGCACGGTGTTTCCCTTATTGGTGGCGAGTACCCTTTTGTTTTATTGTGGCGTGGCGTTTGCCTATTTTGTCGTTGCACCGCTTGTGCTGGCTTTTTTTACGGNNTACGGCAGCTGCCCCCGCTGGCGTTACCGTCATGACGGACATTGAAGCCTATTTAGATTTCGTGTTGACGCTATTTTTTGCATTTGGACTCTGTTTTGAAGTGCCTATTTTCACTATCGTGGCAGTGTGGTCGGGTTTTACGACGATTGAAAGTTTAGTGGATAAACGCCCTTATGTGATTGTCAGTGCATTTATTATTGGTATGTTTTTAACGCCTCCCGATGTACTTTCGCAAACCTTGCTTGCGGTGCCGATGTGGTTATTATTTGAAATTGGGCTGTTATTTGCACGCCTTAACAGAAAGCCTGAACGCCTAGAGCGTGATATGAAAACGGTTACAGCGCCCAATCTCACGCAAAAACGCCGCCGAAAGTCTAAAAAATAATGGATTCTATCAGGTTGTATTATGAAGAAAATTGTGTTTCTCATGGCTCTTTATCTGACTATTGCAGGCTGTGGTGCAGAGGAAAAAACAGCGCCCACAGAGCGTGTGACCGTCCAAATTGAAAAAAGAAACAATCTCGCTTATGTGACCGGTGAGCAAATACCTTTTACGGGCGTGTTTGAGGGGTATTATCGAAACGGCTATAAAAAAGCTGAAATTCATTTTAAACAAGGAAAACAAGAAGGTACGGCCAAGATTTGGCATGAAAATGGACAATTAAGCCACGAAACCAATTTTAGAAATGGTAAGCTGGACGGATTATCCACGGAATGGTTAAAAAATGGACAAAAAAGCAGAGAGCGCTTTTTTAATGAGGGGAAATTAGTGGCGACGATGGAATAGAGAATCAGGATGGATGAATTCATAAAATTAAATATTGCCGTATTGACCGTATCGGATACGCGAAACGAGGCGAATGATACCTCTGGCGCGGCGTTAGTGGCGTGTATTGAGAACGCCACGCATCACGTCATAGACAAAAAAATCGTCACGGACAATATCTATCATATTCGCGCAATCGTGTCGGCATGGATTGTTGATGAGCGCATCAATGTCATTTTGACCACCGGTGGCACGGGCGTGACGGGTCGTGATGGCACGCCAGAAGCGATTATGCCACTTTTAGATAAACAGCTTGAGGGGTTTGGTGAGATGTTCCGCTCACTTTCTTATGCGCAAATTAAGACGTCGACAATGCAATCACGCGCCCTTGCCGGTGTGGCCAATAGCACCTATCTTTTTTGTTTACCCGGTTCGACAAGTGCTTGCCGCTTAGGGTGGGAGAGTCTTATCCAAGCACAACTTGATTCACGCACACGGCCATGCAACTTAGTTCAACTCATGCCTCGACTTTTGGAAAAATAATTATGCCTTCGGTTTTTTTATTTCTTGGAACAACTTTCGCCTTTTTAGGGGTGATTTTAGGTGCATTTGGGGCGCACGCGCTCAAAACGATGATGACACCCGAATTGCTTGCGGTATATCAAACAGGCGTGACCTATCAAATGTGGCACGCGTTTGGCTTGATTGCCATTGCGCTCATTCAGCAACACGCGCCACAATCTGCGCTGCTCAAATGGGCAGGTGCACTCATGTTTTTGGGCATCGTATTATTTTCGGGTAGTTTGTATTTACTCGCGCTGCTTGATTGGCCGTTTGTGGGCAGAATTACGCCAATAGGGGGCGTGAGTTTTTTAGTCTCTTGGTCGTTGCTTGTGATTTTTTCGGGCAAAAAACAGGCGCGTCAGCGTTATAAATCCTCGCGCTATTGATTTATTAAAGGGGGAGTTGAGAGTAATGGAATTGGACACATTAACCAATCAAGTAATGGCGCTGGCGGGTATTGCGCAATCTGTGGCGTTAGTGCATGAATTAGCCACAAAAGGAAAAGCCGATACGCACGCACTCGAAACGGCAGTAACGAGTTTACTCAAAACAGATTCTGATAGCGTGCTAGATGTGTATGGCAACGAATTGGCTAATCTTAAAATTGGGTTGACACACTTGAAAAGTCAGCTGACAGGTTATGAAATTGCTTACCCTGATCAGGCGCGTTACGCCGCTTCACTGGTTTTTTTAGAACAACAATTAAGTGAAATGCCCGCGATGCTCAAAACCATTTCAGGCGGGCTTGAGCGGGCGAAATCACAAACAGAGCATTTTAGTTTGACCCATGAGAATGTGCTGGCAAATTTAGGTAATTTGTATGTGCAGACCATCAGTAAACTTCAACCACGCATTATGATTAACGGCGTGCCTGATTATTTATCACGCCCTGAGATAGCCGATAAAATTAGAACGTGTTTACTTGCGGGGATTCGCAGTGCGATGCTTTGGAAGCAATGTGGCGGTAGACGCTGGAAGTTTTTGCTTTTTCGCAAAAAAACGGTGGCAGAAGTTGAGCGTTTACTAGGGCAGTTGTGAAAACAACCATAAAAGCGCAATTAGCCCACGCTTATACGCTGTTATCTGCGCATGATTGCGCATCGCCACGCCTTGATGCTGAAGTGTTGCTCGCGTTTGTTTTGGGAAAAGAGCGTAGTTATTTACGCGCGTGGGACGATAAAACACTTGATGCGCCGTCGCTTACGTTATTTGCCCAGTTAATTGAACAACGCTGTCTTGGGGTGCCTATAGCGTATTTAACAGAGCAGCGTGAGTTTTGGTCACGTACGTTTCGCGTATCACCGGCGGTGTTAATTCCTCGCCCTGAAACTGAATTATTGGTTGAATTGTGTTTAGCGCATCTTCTGCCTGAGTGCACATACGATGTGCTTGATTTGGGAACGGGGTCGGGGGCGATTGCACTCACATTAGCCCTAGAGCGACCACGCGTAAGCATGACGGCAATTGATAAAAGCGAGGCGGCGCTTGAAATAGCGAAAGAGAATGCCGCACGCTATCCTTGCCAACACCCCATTCGTTTTATGCTCAGTGATTGGTTTTCTGCTTTGCCCTCTGGCGAAAAATTCGATTTTATTCTCAGTAATCCACCTTATATCGCACAAAATGATGTGCATCTCTCATGCGGTGATGTGCGTTTTGAACCCTTATCGGCTTTAGTGTCGGCAGAGGATGGTCTTTTTGATATTCACCGCATTGCCAGTGAGGCAAAAAGTTATTTGCAGTCAGGCGGTCAACTTTGGTTTGAGCATGGGTATAATCAAGGGCAAGCTGTGCAAGCGCTTTTAGCGTCGTTGAATTACCACACTGTGCAAACCTATTTTGATTTGGCAGGGCAAGCACGGGTGACAAAGGGAATTCTCTAAAAAACTGTCGACATAAAAAAGCCCCCGTTTAATGACATAAACGGGGGCTTTTTAGTAGGCGACTGCCGTGATTATTTCGCTTTGGCTTTATTGCGTTCCGCCACTTCTTTAATCACTTCATCAGCGACATTTTTAGGGCAAGGCAAGTAATGAGAGAATTCCATAGAGAATTGACCGCGACCTGACGTCATTGTCCGCAAATCACCAATATAGCCAAACATTTCGCTCAATGGCACTTCAGATTTAATACGCACACCTGTCGCACCAGCATCTTGTGATTTAATCATGCCACGACGACGGTTCAAGTCACCAATTACGTCACCAACGTGATCCGATGGCGTGAAGGTATCAACAGCCATAATGGGCTCAACAAGCTGTGGCGCGGCTTTTGGCATGGTTTGACGGAATGCCGCTTTTGCGGCAATTTCAAACGCGATGGCCGAGGAGTCAACCGCATGGAATGCCCCATCGGTTAAATTCACTTTGAAATCCGAGCAAGGGAAGCCAGCGAGCACGCCTTTATCTAGCATGGATTTAAAGCCTTTTTCAACGGCAGGCCAGTATTCACGCGGCACGTTACCACCAGTAACAGTGGATTCAAAGATGAAGCCTGAACCGGGTTCTCCTGGCGAGATGATGTAGTTGATTTTACCGTATTGACCCGAACCACCTGATTGTTTTTTGTGGGTGTATTCGTCTTCGATACGCTGAGTAATGGTTTCGCGGTAAGCAACCTGTGGTTTACCAACGTTAACTTCAACACCGTGGGTACGACGCAAGATGTCCACAATAATATCTAAGTGCAACTCGCCCATACCAGNNACTTCAACGCCGTGTGTACGTTTTAAAATATCCACTTTAATGTCAAGGTGCAACTCACCCATCCCTTTCAAAATGGTTTCACCGCTGTCTTCATCCGTTTCAACGTGGAAAGAAGGATCTTCAGCAATCATTTTACCCAGTGCAACCCCCATTTTTTCAGAGGCGCCTTTGTCTTTTGGTGCAATCGCAAGCGAAATAACGGGCTCTGGGAACACCATTGGCTCTAAGGTTGCAGGTTTGTCTGGGTCACATAAGGTATGACCGGTTTGCACATTTTTCATCCCTAAAACGGCAACGATATCGCCCGCTTGTGCGCCTTCTAATTCGTTACGCGAATTAGCGTGCATCTCAACGATACGGCCAATACGTTCTGTTTTGCCTGTGTAGGTATTTAAAACACTGGTGCCTTTTTCTAATTTACCTGAGTAAATACGCAAGAATGTCAAGGCGCCATAACGGTCATCCATAATTTTGAATGCTAATGCGCGCAAAGGACGGCTTGGGTCAACGATCGCAAATTCACCGGTTGGATTGCCGTCTAAATCCACTTCTGGTTGTGGATTGACGTCGGTTGGACAAGGCAGGTAATCAATAACCGCGTCCAAAACTAATTGCACTCCTTTGTTTTTGAAAGACGAGCCACAGTACGTTGGGAAGAAATCCATGTTGATTGTGCCTTTACGGATACAGCGCTTAATGACTTCAACATCTGGTGCAATTTCATCTTCAAGGTATTTTTCGTACACTTCTTCATCTTGATCAATGACATCTTCAATCATTTTTGTACGATATTCTTCCGCTTTAGCTTGCATATCAGCTGGAATATCTTTGATTTCATATTTCAATGGGTCCCCAGAGTCATCCCAAATCCACGCTTTCATGGACAATAAATCCACGACGCCAGAGAAGCCATCTTCAACACCAATGGGTAAAGTCATCACAACGGGTTTTGCCGCTAGAACATCTTCAACTTGTTTAACTACGCGGTAAAAATCAGCACCAATACGGTCTAATTTATTGATGTAGATAATACGCGATACTTTTGAGTCGTTTGCATAACGCCAGTTCGTTTCAGATTGTGGCTCAACACCGCCTGAACCGCAAAATACCCCAATACCGCCGTCAAGCACTTTTAGCGAACGATATACTTCAATGGTGAAGTCAACGTGTCCTGGGGTGTCGATAATGTTGAAGCGATGGTCTTTCCAAAAACACGTCGTCGCCGCTGATTGAATGGTAATGCCACGTTCTTGTTCTTGTTCCATGAAGTCGGTTGTGGCCGCGCCATCGTGTACTTCACCGATTTTGTGGATTTTACCGGTGAGTTTTAAAATACGTTCGGTTGTGGTGGTTTTGCCCGCGTCAACGTGAGCGAAAATACCGATGTTTCTATAAAGCGATAAATCTGTCATGTGTTTACTTACTCTAAAGGGAGATAAAAAGACTGGTTGAAAGCGGATTATTTTACCCTAAAAATAGACAAATAAGATAAAAAACCATTATATAGTTAAAAAAAGTTAGCGTATTGAGTGAGAATCTTACGTTTGTTGTTTTAAATTTGTCTCGCATTTCAATGAAAAATCGTGACGTTATGTTGTGGCGTGAAGAACAGCGTGCCATGCCACGTCAAACATCATCACCAACTCGTCTTCTGTAATCACATACGGGGGCATAAAATAAATGACGTTCCCAAGAGGGCGCAATAGCACGCCTTTCTTGAGGGCATAGTGATAGACCTGCATCCCTCGACGCTCTTGCCAAGGATAGGGGGTGCGCGAAGGGCGATGCTTGACTAACTCAATGGCAACAATCATTCCTGTTTGGCGTACGTCGGCAACGTGTGGATGATTTAAAAAACGCTGTGACAATTTTGCCATCGTTGCAGAAAGTACCATATTGGCGTCAATAACGTGGTGGCGTTCAAACAAATCCAGCGTCGCTAAAGCGGCTTGACACGCAAGCGCATTGCCCGTGTAGCTATGGGAATGTAAGAACGCTTTTTGTTTTGCGTAGTCATCATAAAACGTTTGGTAGAGAGATTGCGTGGTCAATACCGCTGAAAGTGGTAAATAACCCCCTGTGAGGCCTTTGGATAAGCATAAAAAATCGGGCGAGATTGCGGCTTGCTCACAAGCAAACAGCGTACCTGTTCGACCAAATCCAACGGCAATTTCGTCAGCAATGAGATGAATAGCGTATTTATCGCACGCGCGGCGTAGTAAAGTTAAATAAATCGGGTCGTACATACGCATTCCCCCTGCACATTGCACGAGAGGTTCGATAATCACGGCGCAAATTTCATGGGCATGGTGAGCGAGTAGCGCGTCTAATTTAGCAAATTGCCGCGCAGAGTAGGCGGCCCAGCTTTCATTTTCTTCTCGAAAATAACAATCTGGGCTTGGCGCGGTCAAAACGTCCATGAGAAGTGGAGCGTATGTTTTTTTGTATAAGGCTACATCGCCAACCGCTAAAGCTCCTAGGGTTTCACCGTGATAGCTATTTTCGAGGGTGACAAATTTTGTTTTTTGAATCTGTCCCGTATTTTGCCAGCTATGAAAGCTCATTTTTAAGGCCACTTCCACCGCTGACGAGCCATTGTCGGCATAAAAACAGCGAGACAGTCCTTCGGGTGTGACTTGCACCAATTTTTCAGCTAAATCGATGGCGGCTTGATGCGTGAAACCGGCAAAAATGACGTGTTCAAGCGTATCGAGTTGCGTTTTGAGTGCCGCATTGATATAAGGGTTTGCATGACCAAATAAATTAACCCACCACGAACTAATCGCGTCTAAATAGCGATTGCCATCAAAGTCTTCAAGCCAGACGCCTTTTGCTGATTTAATAGGGATGAGCGGAAACTGTTCATGGTCGTGCATTTGCGTGCACGGGTGCCACAGCACGGCTAAATCACGTTTGGAAAATGCCGCGTTTGTCATGTTATGTTACCGCGTTATCGCGCAAACTCATGATTTGCCATTGCTTTGCGTGTGCAATATCACGCAGTTTTTCATCAGGGTCAACGGCAATTGGGGTATCAACGAGGTTAAGCAGGGGTAAGTCATTGTGTGAGTCACTGTAGAAATAGCTGCCCTCGAGTGTTTCATTGTGCTGCGTAAGCCACTCTTGCAGGCGCGTCACTTTGCCTGCTTGAAAGCAGGGCGTGCCAACAACATTACCCGTATAGCGTCCATTGATGAATTCAGGTGTGGTTGCAATGAGATGCTCAATACCATAAAGCGCGGCAATAGGGCGGGTGATAAACGCATTTGTAGCGGTGATAATAAGTAATGTATGGCCTTGTGCTCGATGGTTTTCAACTAGCTGTTTTGCTTTTTCCAGCAAAAGCGGGGTGATTATCGTGTGAATAAAGGTGTTGCGCCATTCATGGAGTAATTCGAGAGGGTGCGCGGCGAGGGGGGCGAGTGCAAAACGCAAAAAAGCCACCATGTCTAGCGTACCATTTTGATAATCTTCATAAAATTGCGCATTGATTTTGTCGTAGGTCAAGCGATCAACAATGCCTTCATCAACTAAAAATTTTCCCCATAAATAATCACTGTCATCAGCAATTAACGTATTGTCTAAATCAAATAAGGCTAAAGTCATGAATGGTTCTTGTAAAAGTCGTTAAAAGAAGAGGAAGCTATGGCGTCTCACGTTTTTTTATGGAACAATGCTGTCATTATCGACAACCCGAAACACACTGTTATTCTACCATAGGCTGACGTCAAAACAGTGTGCGGGCTAGCAACAGGTTTTATTAACATGATAGACTCAAAAGGATACCGACCCAATGTGGGTATCATCCTTTGCAATGACGAGGGTCGCGTGTTTTGGGCAAAACGGGTGGGTGTCAATTCGTGGCAATTTCCGCAGGGCGGCATCAATCTCAATGAAGACCCCGAAACCGCGATGTATCGAGAATTGTGGGAAGAAACAGGTTTACAGCAACAACACGTACAACTCCTAGGGCGCACGCGCTATTGGTTGCGTTATCAACTCCCCGAACGTTATATACGCAAACATTCTCTACCGCTTTGTATTGGGCAAAAGCAAATTTGGTTCATTTTGCGCTTGATTACTCCCGAGTCCAATGTACGCTTTGATTATTGCGTCAATCCGGAGTTTGATGGATGGCGATGGGTGGATTATTGGGAACCACTCAAGGACGTTGTCTATTTTAAGCGCAAGGTTTATCACAAAGCGATGACTGAGTTGGGTGAGATATTGACGTTTGATAATGTCCCCGTTAATCCGAGCGGTTATTTAGCGAAAGCCAAAGAGTGGTGGTAGAGCAGCCATCAAGCTTAATTTGACGTATAAAGCAGGAAGTGGTTGAATTGGATAGTCAACATTTCTTATTTTATGTTATAATTAGCAGGTTTAACTGAGTGAAATTAGGAAGATTTTATTCACGGTGTACTAATTAAATTGAATAAAGTAGATACTTAGCCGCTATATTTTTAAGTAATACAAATAGAAAGATGAGCCAAATCAATGACTAAACATTCTCAATCAAGCAATTCACAACCTTTGCTCTACAACGCGGATTTATCGCAAGACAGTTGCGGCGTTGGGTTTATTACCCATAAGCGTAGTGTACAGACCCATGATTTGTTGAAGAAATCACACGAAGCTTTGTGCACGATTCCGCATCGCGGCGGTATGAGTGCTGAGGGTATTGGCGATGGTGCGGGTGTGAATATTGATTTATCGCTCAAATTTTTTCGTAAAATCACCAATAATCCAGCCCTTGAATTGGGACAGTTTGGTGTGGCGAATTTCTTTTTTCCTGAAGACCATGCGCATTACGATTCTGCAGCGAATGAATTAGTGGAGCGTCATTTTAAAGAGTTTGATTTACCGCTTATTTCACGACGCGTTATTCCCGTTGATAACAATGTAATCAATGCAGCGGCTATTAAAGCACAGTTGCCTATTGAGCAGTTTATTTTTGGACGTCCTGCGCATTTGCAAAATGCGTCACATGACGAATTTGAAAGATATGTGCAACGCGCGTTGGTCACCATTGAGGAAGATGGTTTTAATTGCCCAGAATTAGCTGGTTTTTATCCGCTTTCCATGAGTTCGCGCACACAAGTATACAAAGGTCGACTGAATTCAGGGGAGGTGATTCCCTATTTCAACGATTTGGAAGACGAGGATCATGAAATTAGTACCCTGTTTTTTCATACCCGTTTTTCAACCAATACCGCGCCAGCGACGATGATGGCGCAGCCGTTTCGTTATATGGCACACAACGGCGAATTAAATACCGATAAAAAAAATCGTTTAAGCGAAAATGCGATTGCAAAGCAGCATGGCAAACAGGTGTGTTTCCCTAAAGGTCAATCTGATTCAGGGCGTTTAGACCAGACGCTCACGCGCAGAATCAATGAAGACGGGCTTAATATCGTTGAAGCCGTTTTAGCAATGATGCCGCCTGCGTGGGAAAATGATACAACACTCTCGCCGGAAATCCGCGCGATGCTGGAGTATTTTAGTTTATATGAAGAAAAAAATGACGGCCCAGCGGCCTTGATTTTCAACGATGGTATCCGTGTAGGGGCAAGGCTTGACCGCTTAGGGTTGCGTCCTTTGCGTTCCGTTGAAACGCAAGATTATTTAGCGGTGATGTCTGAAGCGGGGCAAATTGATTTTCCACCTAAAGATGTGCTCAAGCGTGGGCGCATTGAAGCAGGTGGGATGCTCTATTTTGATCACAGCACAGGCGAAGCGTATGATTCTCATCAAGTGATGGCGCGTCTTGCTAAAGAAAAAAATTATACGCAGTTGCTTGCTGAACGGGCAGTGTATTTGTCTGCACTCCCTAAGGTCAGTCTTGACGAATTGGATAACACGCATACCTTACGTGTTGAGCAGCGTTTTACGGCTTATTCGCATAATCAAGAAAGTTTCCGGTTTTTATTAGACCCGATTTTAGCGACCGGTATGGAGCGTATTTCTGCGATGGGGTATGGCTTAACACCCAACGCACTTTCTGCAAATGAAGGCGGGATGTCGCGTTATTTTAGCCAACGCTTTGCGCAAGTGACCAATCCGC
>DPKY01000267.1:11790-11997 GCA_003542275.1 Methylococcaceae bacterium
AAAATAGCAAACAATTAGTCATTGAAAGCCCAATTTTACAGCGGACGCAATTAGAGCAAATTCGCCGTCAAACAGCGGTGAAAACATTGACGATTGATACGCTGTATTCGCCAAATTTCACAGACGCCCACGCGAACGAAATGCAATTGAGCGAGGCATTGTCGTGTGTCTGTGATGAGGTGGAGAAGGCGGCCAGAGAAAATGTTG
>DPKY01000133.1 GCA_003542275.1 Methylococcaceae bacterium
TGTGTGGCTCGATTATTGGCTCACTTACGTTTAGCCTAAGCCCAGACATTCGCCAAGATAAAAAACGCCTACTGCCTTTTATTTTAAGCTATAACGCAGGGCGCATTAGCAGCTATGCGATTGCTGGCGCTGCTGTGGGCCTCATTGAGGTGTTAATTTCACAACCTCTTGGGCAAGCGCACGGTCATCGCTTATTACAAATTATCTCAGCACTCATTATGACAGGCGCGGGACTGTACATTGCGGGTTGGTTTCCACGTTTTGCGTNNAAATTGGGCCTGCATTTTTGGAAGCGTATTGAACCCATTGGCCGCAAACTGATTCCTGTTAAAAACTGCAAACACGCCTACTTATTTGGCATGGTTTGGGGTTGGCTTCCCTGCGGCCTTGTCTACGCCGCGCTGGCGCTGACGGCAGCAACGGGCAGTATTATTCAAGGGTCGCTAACCATGATCGCTTTTGGGCTAGGTACTCTGCCTGCGGTGATGGGCGTTGGCGTCATGATTAGTGTGCTCACGCAACTTGCCGCTATGCGGCAATTTAAACAAACAGTGGGCGTGATTATGATCACCCTCGCCTTTTTTGCGGCGTTTCCCTCTCTCAATCCAATGGCCCTCACGAATTTACATTCAATGCACTAAATTAACAAAAGGCGATTTTTCTAATATGAATCATTTTTCAAGTATTATCGGACATTCCCCAGAGTTAGAGGCACTTATTCGTAGCGCGGAAATTGTTGCAGCCACTGATGTCACCGTTTTACTGAAAGGTGAAACGGGCACAGGAAAGGAAGTGTTCGCGCACGCCATTAAAAATGCCAGTAAACGTGCTGATAAGGTGTTTTTAAAACTCAACTGCGCCGCGCTACCAGAAAGTATTATTGAATCAGAACTCTTTGGCCATAAAAAAGGGGCGTTTACTGGCGCGGTGCAAAACACACAGGGACTCTTTAAAGCCGCAGACGGCGGAACACTGTTTTTAGATGAAATCAATTCCCTTCCGCTCGCTATTCAAGCTAAACTCCTGCGTTTTCTTGATTCGGGGGAATATCTCGCTGTTGGTGATGTTCATATTCACAAAGTCGATGTACGCATTATTGCCGCGACGAATGCAGATCTTCCTAGCTTAATCAAAAATGGGGCGTTTCGCGCCGATTTGTACTATCGACTCAATGTCGTGCCCTTAGAACTGCCCGCCTTAACAGCGCGTCAGCAAGACATTGAGCAACTTACGACACACTTTTTTAAATTATTTGAAAAAGATCACGGCATCAACGCCCCCAAATTTAGCAAAACCAGCTTGAAAGTGTTAAAGCACTATCACTGGCCAGGCAATATTCGGGAATTACGCAATGTATGTGAACGACTGAGTATTCTATATGCAGGCAGTGTGATTGAACCTGAGCATCTGCCCACGGAGTTTCAACGCAACGCGCCAGAAATGGATGCAAAAGACTTTACGCTCCCCAGTGCGGGCGTGAATCTTGATACGCTTGAAGCCAATTTAATTCTTCAAGCACTTGATAGAACACAGGGAAATCGCAGCAAATCTGCAAAACTGCTCGGTATTTCGCGTGATACCCTGCTTTATCGTATGCAAAAACACGGTTTTTTCACATCACTGTGACGCGTGCAAGCGTGCTTTTTCCATAATCGTTTTTAAATCAAAAACGGCTTTTTCTAAACCCGAAAAAACGGCTTGCGCGACAATGGCATGACCGATATTGAGCTCAACAATGTCCAAAATGGCGCAAATGTCTTGTACATTATGATAATGCAATCCATGTCCCGCGTTCACTTGCAATCCTTCTGCGCGGGCATAATGTGCAGCCTCCTGAATACGCGCTAGCGCCTTTTGCTGTTCTGAGCGCGTAGTGGCGTTAGCATAATGTCCTGTATGCAATTCAATGACCGGTGCCCCTGCCGCTAGCGCCGCGTCAATTTGCCGCTGCTCCGCATCAATAAACAGTGACACTTCAATGCCTTCCTGCGCAAGTTGATGGCACGCTGACGTGATACGCGGCAAATTTTCATACACATCAAGCCCCCCTTCTGTGGTGAGTTCTTCGCGTTTTTCAGGCACAAGACAACACGCAAATGGCTTAACACGACAAGCAATCTCAAGCATTTCTGCTGTGACAGCCATTTCTAAATTGAGGCGCGTGTGAATCGCATTTTTGAGCAAAGTAATATCATTATCTTGAATATGACGGCGATCTTCACGCAAATGCGCGGTAATGCCGTCTGCGCCAGCCTGCTCGGCAATTAACGCAGCTTGCAAAATATCGGGATAACGCGTGCCACGTGCTTGACGCAACGTCGCAATATGATCAATGTTGACGCCTAAAAAAATGGGATTCATAG
This sequence comes from Methylococcaceae bacterium, assembly GCA_003542275.1. Lineage (GTDB taxonomy): Bacteria > Pseudomonadota > Gammaproteobacteria > Methylococcales > Methylomonadaceae > UBA10906. Next base: position 2,364 of record DPKY01000133.1, read on the forward strand.
CCTACTAAATAACATGAAAAAAGAAAAAAAGTAACAAAAACAAACAAGTCAAGCCTATTTCAAAGCCCCGCTAACGTAAAAAACCACTTTTGCAGTATATAAAGCGGGTATTCTAACAACGCATTGAGCAGATGTGTGTAAAGTAAAAACAGCAAAATCAGAAAACCAAAGCGCTCTAATTTATTAAATTGCCATGCCAAATAACTTGGCAACAAGCCAGACAAAACACGGCTTCCATCAAGTGGCGGAATGGGAAGCATATTAAGCAACATCAACACGAGGTTGATAGAAATGCCAGCAACGCCTGTGTAAATAAGCGGCAGTGCAACCGCTTCAGTGCTGTGCCCTATTGTTGAGCCAAGTCGCGCAAGCAACGCCCACGCAATAGCCATCAATAAGTTGGAAATGGGTCCCGCCAGTGCAACAACAGCCATATCATGGCGTGGCTTTTTAAAATGTCTTGCGTCGACTGGCACCGGTTTTGCCCACCCAAAGATAAAGCCGGTACCTGTCATTAAAAGCAGACTTGGCAAAATAATGGTGCCAAACCAATCAATATGTTTAATTGGATTGAGCGTTAAACGCCCCATCAAAAACGCCGTTTTATCACCGTATTGTTTAGCCACCCAACCATGTGCGACCTCATGCACGGTAATGGCAAAAATGACAGGTAAAATCCACACGACAATACGTTGTATCCACGTCAATTCATTCATCATCAAAAAGACTCTCCCTATTATTTTACGTTAGCATGGGCGCAAGCCCCTTACCTTGGCGAACAATGACACAAGTGCCTTGGGTGCAATCAATAATGGTTGAGGGTTGATAAGGTATCTCCCCTGCGTCAATAATTAAGTCTACCACATCCTCTAAGCGTTCTTGTATCTCATAGGGTTGCGAGAGCGCTTGCGTGTCTTGAGGCAAGATGAGCGTTGTGGTAAAAAGCGGTTCACCGAGTTCATCGAGCAATTTTTGCGCAATGACATTTTTGGGAATATACACGCCAATCGTTTTTTTCTTTGGATGCTGCATCCGACGTGGCACTTCTTTTGTTGCCTCTAAAATAAAGGTAAACGCATCTGGCGTGAGCGATTTAATTAACCGAAACGCATCGTTGCTAATTTTACTAAAGCTGGATACTTGCGCTAAGTCTTTGCAAACTAAGGTGAAATTATGTTTATCCTCTAGCTGACGAATACGGCGAATCCGCTCTAAGGCCTGTTTATTGTCAATTTGACAGGCAAGCGCGTAGGCGGAATCGGTGGGGTAGACAATGACACCACCACTACGAATCACATCAATAGCGCGATGAATTAAGCGAAGTTGCGGATTTTCAGGGTGAATTTCAAAATAATGAGCCATGTAATTTCACGTTAAATCAAAAAGAACGGGGCTAATTATAACGCATTTACGCCTGTTGCTTGATTTTTATCCACATATTGTCTATCAAATTTGAACGGTCATTTTTTCATAATTTTACCTCATTAGCGCTTTGCCCCTTTGACGGTTATTTCTTTGACAAAATGCCCTGACCGGCTTATCTTCATGCGTTTAACTCTTCTTAAGTTAGATTGAACATTGTGATGTCAATCTCTTTAAATTAAAGGCAATCATTCTATGTCATCAATAAAAAACGCTTTTTATGCGCAATCAGGCGGCGTCACGTCGGTCATCAACGCCAGTGCTTGCGGCGTTATTCAAACTGCGCGTGCACATACTGATAAAATCGGTACTGTTTATGCGGGGCTCAACGGCATTATTGGCGCATTGCAAGAAGAACTCATTGATACCGCATTTGAAACCGACGACGCCATTGCTTCATTGCGTTACACGCCTGCAGGGGCTTTTGGTTCTTGTCGCTACAAATTAAAGAGTTTAGAAGCCAATCGTAGCGAATATGAGCGTTTAATTGCGGTCTTTAAAGCGCATAACATCGGCTATTTTTTCTACAATGGCGGTGGTGACTCTCAAGATACCGCCCATAAAGTCGCGCAGATGGGCGAGCAAATGGGTTATCCCGTCACCTGTATTGGTGTGCCTAAAACCGTCGATAACGATTTACCCGTGACCGATACGTGCGCGGGATTTGGCTCTGTTGCCAAATACGTTGCGGTTTCTATGCGAGAAGCTAGCTTTGACGTGGCATCTATGTGTGCAACATCTACCAAAGTGTTTGTGATGGAAGTGATGGGGCGTCATGCGGGGTGGATTGCTGCTGCAGGGGCGTTGGCCGCTGATGAAACCCATGATATTCCGCTGGTCATTTTATTTCCTGAAGTAAAGTTTGATTTGGCCAAATTTTTAGGCGCTGTTGATGAAAAAGTAAAACATTACGGCTATTGCTGCGTGGTTGTTTCAGAAGGTGTAAAAGATGCTAATGGCCAATTTCTTGCCGAAGCGGGCGGCAAAGATGCGTTTGGTCATGCCCAACTTGGTGGTGCGGCGCCAGTGATTGCCAACCTCATTAAAGACAATTTGGGTTATAAATATCACTGGGCTGTTTCGGATTATCTGCAACGCGCTGCCCGTCATATCGCCTCAAAAACCGATATTGAACAAGCTTACGCGGTGGGCAAAGCCGCTGTTGACTTTGCACTGGCCGGCAAAAATGCTGTGATGCCCACTATTGTCAGATTATCTGATGCCCCCTACCAATGGGAAATTGGCAGCGTGGCCCTCAAAGACGTCGCCAATGTTGAAAAGATGATGCCACCAGACTTCATTAGCGCTGACGGCTTTCATATTACGCCCGCTTGCCGCGCCTATTTACAGCCGCTTATTGAAGGCGAAGATTATCCGCCTTACCACAAGGGCCTACCCAACTATGGCGTTTTGAAAAAACAATTAGTAGAAAAAAAATTACCCGAATTCGTCGTGTAATCTGCGTTGAAATCGCGCTATTTTGTTGACAGTAGTTCGCAGACTTACAAAAAAGTTGTAATATTACTGTCATCTTTGGTTTGCATAATACGCGCTAATTTTTACTTTTCTTCGGGATATTTCAGTATGAAAACGATTTTTAAACATAAATTATTACTCGCTGCCATGGGCTTGTCTGCAGGTTTACTTAGCTTTAATGCCAGTGCGGTGCAAAGCGTTGAAGCGGGTATCCCCGATTACCAAAAAGCCAGCGGGGTAGCAGGAAACTTGTCTAGCGTGGGGTCGGACACTCTCGCCAATTTAATGACACTTTGGGCAGAAGAGTTCAATCGCGTTTACCCTAACGTCAACATTCAAATTCAAGCTGCCGGCTCGTCAACGGCGCCCCCAGCGCTAACAGAAGGCACATCAAATTTGGGGCCGATGAGCCGTGAGATGAAAGATGATGAACTCGAAGCATTTGAAAGCAAATACGGTTACAAACCCACTGCCATTCCCGTCGCCATTGACGCGTTAGCGGTGATGGTAAACAAAGATAATCCCGTAAAAGGGCTGACCATGGAGCAAGTGGATGCCATTTTCTCAACCACGCTCAAATGCGGCGGCGCAAAAGAAATTGACACATGGGGGGATGCGGGCGTGAGTGCATGGGCGAGCAAAAGCATTCAGCTCTACGGTCGTAACTCCGTTTCTGGCACCTATGGCTACTTCAAAGAACACGCGCTATGCAAAGGTGACTTTAAAAATAACGTCAACGAACAACCCGGTTCAGCCTCTGTTGTGCAATCGGTGACCTCTTCAGCAAACGGTATTGGCTTCTCTGGTATGGGTTACACTACTTCGGGGGTAAAAATGGTACCGTTAGCGAAAAAAGGCTCAACCAACTATGTTGAAGCAACGCCCGCTAATGCCATTAACGGTTCTTATCCGCTCACACGCTACTTGTTTATTTACGTTAATAAAAAACCCAATCAACCGCTTGCACCCTTAGATGGTGAATTTATTAAAATGGTTCTGTCAAAAACAGGACAGCAAGTGGTTATCAAAGACGGTTACATCCCCTTACCAGCGAAAGTGGTCGAAAAAGAGTTAGCTAAATTGAAATAAACGACGCACGCCGTTTTCACAGAAGGCGCAAGGGACAACGAATGAGACGTTCATTTGCCCTTGCGCTTTTTTGCATACATTATTTTTGAAAGAAATTTATGTCCGACATAACGAATTCAACAACGCAATCCTCGCTGAGTACCGTGGCGACAACGCATCATGAAAAATGGCGGTTACTCAAAGATGCCCTCATGCGCAGAGCCATTACCGTTGGTGGCTTGAGTATTATTTTTGCTATTGTGGTCATTTTCTTCTATCTCCTCTATGTTGTTTATCCACTGTTTCTTTCTGCCTCGGTTCAGCCTGTCACGCAATATGCTCTGCCAGAGCAAAGTGCGGGCAATACGCTTTTTTTAAACATTGAAGAGCAAAACGAAATCGCCGCGCGATTTACCGATACGGGAAACGTCGTTTTTTTTGAAGCGAAAACCGGTCATGTTCTAGCGCAAAAAGCGATTCTCATTCCTGAAGGTGTAAAAATTGTCAGCGTCGCACAAGGCACGCCAGTGGGAGATGGGGCCGTTATTTATGGCTTATCCAATGGGCAAGCGGTGATTGTTAAGCAACAATACAAAGTGACCTTTGTGAATAATCAACGCAAAATTACCCCTTCGCTAAAATATCCATTAGGTGAAACACCGCTTGTCATTGATGAAACGGGTAAACCACTCGAGAAAATAGCTTTTAAAGTCAGTGACGGTGCCGCGACTATTGCCGCGAAAACTGCAGACAGCATTCACATCACGCGCCTTGAAAAAGAGCAATCGTTGTTTGCTGATGAAGCCAGCGTGGTTCGCACAGACGCCGCACTTGATATTGCCGTCAACGACATTACGGATATCTTAATTGATAAAGAAGACCGAAATTTATTTTTGGTGCATGATGATGGTCAACTGAGCTTGATTGATTTGAGCAAAAAAGACGCACCAGAAATGAGACAACACATTAACGTCGTACAAGCCAATCAAAAGATAACCAGTATCAGTTTTTTAACAGGTGATTTATCGTTGATGATTGGTGACTCAAGTGGTCTTGTATCGCAATGGAGTCTTGTTAAAGACGCCCTCGGGCGACCTGCCTTTGAAAAAATTCGCGCCTTTAAAGTGTCAGATAAAGCGGTTGCAAAAATCAATACGGAGCAACGTCGCAAAGGGTTTATGACCGTTGACACCGATGGTCAGATGGGCATTTACCATTCCACCGCAGAGCGTGAGCTCATTAAACAGTCTATTGCGAGTACAGCGCCAATCGCCGCTATTTTGTCACCACGCGCTAATGCGATGCTCGTGCAAAACGACGATGGACAAATTCACTTTTGGGCGGTGAATAATGAACACCCCGAAATTTCGCTTAAATCATTGTGGCAAAAAGTGTGGTATGAAAGTTACGCAAAGCCTTCTTACATCTGGCAATCTTCATCAGCAAGCAATGACTTTGAACCCAAATACAGCCTAACACCTCTTGTGTTTGGCACACTTAAAGCGGCGTTTTATGCCATGTTAATTGCCGTACCACTCTCACTGATGGGGGCCATTTATACGGCATATTTTATGTCGCCCAAAATGCGCATTTATGCCAAGCCAGCTATTGAAATTATGGGGGCATTACCTACTGTGATTTTAGGCTTTTTAGCGGGACTTTGGCTTGCACCGTTCATTGAAGAGCATCTTGCCGGTTTATTTTCGTTGTTTTTGCTTTTGCCTATTGGCGTGATGGTGTTTGCCCTAGGTTTACAGTATTTACCTGAAGCACAAAAACAAAAAATCCCCGAAGGTTGGGACGCCGCCTTGCTGATTCCCGTGATTATTTTGACAGGCTGGTTTGCCTTTAGCGTGAGCCTTCCTCTTGAGGAAATGGTATTTCATGGCACACTGCGTGATTGGTTTAAACATGAGCTGGGCATTGGCTACGATCAGCGCAATGCGCTAGTGGTTGGCATTGCCATGGGATTTGCTGTTATTCCAACTATTTTTTCTATCGCTGAAGATGCTATTTTTAGTGTCCCCAAACATTTAACCACAGGCTCACTTGCGCTAGGGGCAACACCTTGGCAAACAATGTCTCGCGTGGTGTTATTAACGGCGAGTCCTGGCATTTTTTCAGCGGTGATGATTGGTTTTGGTCGCGCGGTGGGTGAGACGATGATTGTACTCATGGCAACCGGTAATACGCCAGTGATGGACGTAAGTGTTTTCCAAGGGTTGCGCACACTCGCCGCTAACATTGCCGTAGAAATGCCTGAATCAGAAGTGGACAGCACCCATTACCGTGTGCTTTTCCTCGCGGCGTTAGTCTTGTTTGTGTTCACTTTTGTATTTAATACACTCGCTGAGGTGGTACGTCAGCGTCTGCGTGAAAAATACAGCTCGTTATAATGAAAAAAAGGACTCAAAATGATTAAATCTTGGTTTAAAAGCGGCAGTCCGTGGATTTGGCTCAACGCTGCGGCGGTGAGTGTGTGTTTGATTATGGTTGTGGGCATTTTAGGACTGATTATGGTCAGGGGGATTGGCCATTTTTGGGCATCTCCTATTGTTGAATTTAGCTATCAAGAAGACAACGGTCAAATCAAAACCATTATTGGCGAACACGTTGACACCACAATCACACCTGCTGCAATGGCAAAGTCCACAGGCTTTACGTTAAGCGAGAATGAAGATGTTTTGGTGCAATACTTAATCAAAACAGGTAATCGTGACGTCACCGGAACCGATTTTCGTTGGATTCAAGAACGCCATATTAAAGCGCAATCACTTCCGCCTGACATGATGGTTATTGAACGCCGTGAATGGGGAAATTTTTACGGTACACTCAGCGCGATTAAAGAAAATGGGGAAATTATCGCCTCAGGGACGCAAGTGTGGGATGTTTTAGACACGCGGTTACACAATGCGCTAGCACTACATGAGCAAATTTCGCATTTAGAGAAAAAAGAAATTGGTGCCATCAACTACGCATTAGAAAAATTACGTTTAAAACAAAAAAGTTTAGAACTCAAGCACGCGTGGAATGACCAAAAAGCCCAAGAGTTTGCAGAGAAAAAAGCCGCTTATGATGCCGATTACAAAAGCCATCAAGCCCAGCTCGCGCAACTCTATCAGCAAGTACGTCGTGATAGCCTCGTCGTGAAAACAGAAAGTGGCGCAGAACTCACCATTCCACTGGCAAAAGTGGTGGATATTTATCAGCCCAATAAAATGGGGGTTTTCAGCAAGGTCACGCATTATTTTGCCAAACTCGGTGAATTTTTAACCGAAGACCCACGCGAGGCCAACACGGAAGGCGGTATTTTTCCAGCCATTTTTGGCACGATTATGATGGTCATCATGATGTCTATTATCGTCACGCCATTTGGTGTGATTGCGGCGGTGTATTTGCGTGAATACGCCAAGCAAGGCTTTATCACACGCCTAATTCGCATCGCAGTGAATAATTTAGCGGGTGTGCCTTCTATTGTTTATGGCGTGTTTGGTTTGGGCTTTTTTGTCTACATTTTAGGCGGCAATATTGATGCACTCTTTTTTCCTGAATCCGCACCTGCACCGGTATTTGGTACGCCCGGTTTGCTGTGGGCCTCTATCACACTTGCCCTACTCACGCTGCCAGTGGTGATTGTCTCCACCGAAGAAGGGTTAGCACGTGTACCGCGTGCTATTCGTGAAGGAAGCTTGGCACTGGGTGCCACTAAAATTGAAACGCTCTGGCGCACTGTTTTACCGATGGCCAGCCCTGCGATGATGACAGGTCTCATTTTAGCCGTGGCTCGCGCGGCCGGCGAGGTCGCTCCACTCATGCTCGTTGGCGTGGTCAAACTTGCGCCCACTCTGCCCCTTGATGGCAATTACCCTTTCCTGCATTTAGATAGAAAATTTATGCACTTAGGGTTTCATATCTATGATGTGGGCTTTCAAAGTCCCAATGTTGAAGCAGCGCGTCCCTTGGTTTACGCCACGGCACTGTTGCTAGTTATCGTTATTATTGGCTTAAATTTAGCCGCTATTATTATTCGTAATCATTTGCGTGAAAAATATCGCGCCTTAGAAGGATAAATTGCCATGGCAACACAAGATAATCGTTCGCACAGTTTGGATGTTAGCTCTATTTTGCGTGGGCAAAGCAAGTATGACGAACCTGTTGAAGCGTGTATTAAAGTAGAAAATCTCAATTTGTTTTACGGTAAAAAACAAGCGTTGCACAACATTAACATGGAAATGCCAAAGAAAAAGGTGACGGCATTTATTGGTCCTTCAGGTTGTGGTAAATCCACGTTGCTACGCTGTATTAACCGCATGAATGATTTAGTGGATAACGTGACCATTGAAGGGAAAATTTTGCTGCATGATGACAACATCTATGATAAATCCGTCAACGTGGCCGCGTTGCGTCGTCGTATTGGCATGGTATTTCAAAAACCCAACCCTTTTCCTAAATCCATTTTTGAAAACGTCACGTATGGCCTGCGCATTCAGGGTATTAACGACAAGCGCATTTTAGAAGAAACCGTTGAAACCTCGCTACGCGGCGCGGCGCTGTGGGACGAGGTAAAAGACCGCCTCAACGATAACGCGCTAGGTTTATCAGGTGGTCAGCAGCAACGTCTTGTTATCGCCCGCGCGATTGCGATTGCCCCTGAAGTGCTTTTGCTTGATGAACCCGCTTCAGCGCTCGATCCCATTTCGACATTGAAAATTGAAGAGTTAATCAATGAATTGAAAGAAAAATACACGATCGTCATTGTCACGCACAATATGCAACAGGCTGCACGCGTGTCAGATTACACGGCGTTTATGTATATGGGGGATTTAATTGAAATTGGCGCGACGACGCAAATTTTCACCAAGCCTGCGAAAAAACAAACAGAAGACTATATCACTGGTCGTTATNNCGTTACGGTTAATTATTGGGAGACTTCATTTTGAACAGATTTAATACTGAAAATCATGTCTCAGCGCCTTTTGATAGAGAATTGGAATCGATTCGCGCTCAGGTTGCCATGATGGGAAAATTAGTGGAGCAGCAAGTATCCCTTGCTGTAGAGGCCTTTACTAACGGCGATGTTCACCTTGCAAAGCGCGTTTTAGCACAAGACGATGCCATAGATAAGCTTGAAAAAAATATTGATTCCGAGTGTACGTGTGTTATTGCCTTGCGTCAGCCAGTGGGACATGATTTAGCCTTGCTTATTGATGTGATTAAAGTGACAAATGAACTCGAAGGCATTGCCGCTAAAGCAGAGGGGATTGCGGATATGACCCTTCAATTAAATGAATCTACTTGTGAGTGAAGACGATGGATAACAGTAAAATAGCGCACCATATTTCAGAAAACTTCAACAAAGAGCTCGAAGATATTCGCAATAAAGTGTTAACCATGGGTGGTCTCGTTGAACAGCAAATTGAGCAATCCATTCAGGCATTAACATCAGGCGATATTGAACTCGCTGAAGCCGTCATTCGTCAAGATAGTGATGTCGATGAATTTGAAATGATGATTGATGCAGAATGCACGCAAATTATTGCACTGCGTCAACCAGCGGCGTTTGATTTACGCTTACTGCTGGTTGTTTTGCGTATTATCAATGAGCTAGAGCGTATTGGTGATTTGGCCGAGCGTATTGCGAAAGTGGCTATTCAACTTTCCACCACAAATGAAGGGCGAACCGATGAATACCATGAATTAAAACACATGGCCGGCCTTGTTAAAGAAATGCTACACGCATCACTAGACAGTTTTGCGCGTATGAATATTGAAGGGATTACCAATATTACAGGTAGCGACGCCGCTGTAGACAGAGAATATGCCAGCATTATTCGTCAGCTCATTACGCAAATGATGGAAGATCCACGCAATATTACGCGTATGCTCGATATGCTCTGGACGGTGCGTGCTTTAGAGCGCATTGGTGATCATTCACGCTATATCTGTGAGCATTTAATTTACATGGTCAAAGGTGAAGACGTGCGCCATCTCAGTCAAGCTGAATTAGAATATATTATGTCTAAATAAGTCTAAGTCTTGTCAACAAGACTGAAAAGGCGCGATAATTCGCGCCTTTTTTATGCTGTGATTTTTTTATTTTAAGGTATCAAAACATGATAAAAGCGGGAATTGTAGGCGGCACCGGTTACACGGGCGTGGAATTATTGCGTATTTTAGCCTTGCACAGTGAGGTGAAAATTCATGCCGTCACCTCACGCACCGATGCTTCCTTGCGTGTTGATACACTTTACCCCAATTTACGCGGCTATTTGGGTGATCTCACCTTTTGTTTGCCGACAGTGCAATCTTTGCTTGAGTGCGATGTTGTCTTTTTTGCAACGCCGAATGGAACCGCTATGCACATGGCAGAAGCGTTATTAGCACAAGGCATAAAAGTGATTGATTTGTCTGCAGATTTTAGATTAAAAGACGTAGCAGAATGGGAAAAATGGTATGGCATGACACATACGGCGCCGCATTTGATTGAGCAAGCCATTTACGGTCTACCTGAGTTGCATCGAGAGGCGCTCAAAACAGCGGATTTGATTGCCTGCGCGGGGTGTTATCCAACCGCTGTGCAACTGGGTTTTGCGCCACTGCTCAAAGCGGGTTATGTTGAGCGTCCGCACTTAATTGCTGATGTGAAGTCGGGCGTGAGCGGGGCGGGTCGAAAAGCAGAAATTGCCACCTTAATGAGTGAGACGGGCGAAAGTTTTAAAGCCTATAACGTGGGAGGTCATCGTCATTTGCCTGAAATTTTACAAGGCCTGCGTGCGATATCTCCTCACGAGGTAAATTTAACATTTGTACCGCATTTGACGCCGATGATTCGCGGCATACACGCCACGCTTTACGCACAACTCACACACGAGATAACGCAATCGCAACTGCAAACGTTGTATGAAACGCACTATTGTGATGAAGCGTTTGTTGATGTGCTGCCACAAGGCGCACACCCCGACACGCGTAATGTGCGAGGCAGTAACCGTTGCCAAATTGCCGTGCATCAACCTCAAGGCGCGGACACCGTTGTGGTACTCTCAACTATTGATAACTTGGTCAAAGGCGC